>NZ_JBMEMN010000121.1:0-210 GCF_049310905.1 Gudongella sp. DL1XJH-153 | reverse complement strand
TGGACCTGGGTGGACTCGAACCACCGACCTCACGCTTATCAGGCGTGCGCTCTAACCACCTGAGCTACAAGTCCATAATTGATTAATTCCCAATTCACAATGCACAATTCACAATTGCAAACAGGGAATATATTATAACAAACAGTGTGTGAGAACTTGAATTATCTTCCTTAGAAAGGAGGTGATCCAGCCGCACCTTCCGATACGGCT
>NZ_JBMEMN010000120.1:0-216 GCF_049310905.1 Gudongella sp. DL1XJH-153 | reverse complement strand
CATCAGATTCATCAATACAGCAAAGAAGACAGGTACAGCAGTACTGTTAAAGTCAGTACGAGGAATCTAAAATATATTACGGAGAAGCTATAATTATTTTTATCCGACAGTAAATTGACACTATCAATTGAACGTATTTGCTGTCAATAACTTTTGAAAATGTCAGTAAAAACTAGTCTAATTATCTTTTGAAAATGTCAGTAGATAATTAAGTGG
>NZ_JBMEMN010000119.1:0-217 GCF_049310905.1 Gudongella sp. DL1XJH-153 | reverse complement strand
CACCTCTTTTTTCATAAGATTATTGTGACATAATCAAAAGATAATTATAAGGTGACATTATCAAAAGATAAACACAATATTGCATTGAAATATCTTGATATGTGTTTAACATAGTGGTAGAATATATTCGTTGAGTATTTTATATCTTAAGTTTTGCAGCAAAGTGTCAAAAAAACACCTCGCAAACCCACTGTTTTCAGTGATTTGCGAGGTTTCG
>NZ_JBMEMN010000118.1:0-217 GCF_049310905.1 Gudongella sp. DL1XJH-153 | reverse complement strand
TATGTGCTTGGCACTATCAACCCGCACTGGGGACTTTCACCCGTTAGATTGCACCCATGCCGGGCGCACTGAAAAAGCTTAGAACGTTGTTATTGCAACACGTTCCAAGCTTTTTTTGATTTTTAACTGTCAAATATGGGATTATATATTCAGGTGGATTTAAAAGTCAACACTTTTTTTTAACAATTTGAATTATTTAGAATATTTCCATGTTGAA
>NZ_JBMEMN010000117.1:0-231 GCF_049310905.1 Gudongella sp. DL1XJH-153 | reverse complement strand
TCGCAATGGGGCGTGATGCAGACGAATCCGGTTTCAATGACTGGAATACACAGCTTAAGAGCAGACGGAAATCAGCTGCAGAAGTTGCTCAGGGCTTTATATTCAGCGAGGAATTTAAGAATTTTCATTACAACGACGTACAGTATGTTAAAATTCTGTATCGTACCATGTTTGGACGTGAGGCGGATGAAGCCGGATTAAATGGCTGGGTGTCCGACCTTGAAAACGGCA
>NZ_JBMEMN010000116.1:0-233 GCF_049310905.1 Gudongella sp. DL1XJH-153 | reverse complement strand
ATGGCAAAAAAATAATAAAAAGCCGATAATTTCAAGGCTTTCAAGGGTTATATCTTTATTAAACTGTCAAACTCCCGTGTATGAAAAATGTCTGGTATAATAAGAATATCATCAATAAAATTGAGTGTTGCTCTGTGGATAACTTGCAGAGTTTATTAAGTATCATTGCAGCAAAGATGAAATCAATGATTTATCAAAAATGATTGAAAGGTGGTTGTAAATAATGTTACAAT
>NZ_JBMEMN010000115.1:0-235 GCF_049310905.1 Gudongella sp. DL1XJH-153 | reverse complement strand
CTAATGTTATATGATTCAGGATTTATAAGGAGCAAATTACAATATGAAATTACAGCAATTACTAAGCTACGCAAGAAAAGCAGTAGATGAATATAAAATGATCGATGAAGGTGATAAAATTGCAGTTGGAATTTCGGGCGGAAAGGATAGTTTAACCATGCTCTATGCTCTTCATGGTTTAATGCGTTTTTATCCTAACCATTTTGAAATTGAAGCAATCACAGTTAATCTCGGA
>NZ_JBMEMN010000114.1:0-237 GCF_049310905.1 Gudongella sp. DL1XJH-153 | reverse complement strand
GAATAGAAAAGTTTATTTCACAAAAGGGTATCAGCCTTATCTATCTTTCAGCCAAACCTGCAATTGACATAGGTACAATAATTGGGCTAACTGGGAATTCATAAAAAGTCTATCTATTGGAAGCTTTTAATATTAAGTGATTAGTGGTATTATTAAAGATATATCTTAAGTTTTGCAGCAAAGTGTCAAAAAAACACCTCGCAAACCCACTGTTTTCAGTGATTTGCGAGGTTTCGA
>NZ_JBMEMN010000113.1:0-238 GCF_049310905.1 Gudongella sp. DL1XJH-153 | reverse complement strand
AGTCGGACATCCAATTGGTTCGATTTGAATTATTCAGAGGATATATTATCTATCTATATCTATATAGATAGATATTCTATCAAAAAAAAAATGGACTAATTAAACCTATTTCTCGATTCAATAGAAGCCCAAAGAGGTGAATTTAATAGGGTCCTAAATAATGAGATATATGTAAAAAACAGGTCCGATTACGCCTATTCCTAATCCTAAATAGAATGGAACAACGCAGGGATCTATA
>NZ_JBMEMN010000112.1:0-241 GCF_049310905.1 Gudongella sp. DL1XJH-153 | reverse complement strand
AAGGCATGTTGATGATTAAGGGTAATGATTTACATGTCAACCGTCTTACGTTAGAGAAAGGAGAAGTGGAAATAGAGGGAAGAATAGACAGCCTTACATATTCTGAAATAGCTGGATATAACAAGCAGGGCGAATCATTCCTGGGAAGACTATTTAAGTAGGTGGGAAATGAGCCAAAATATAATAAACTAGACGTACTTTTTTGGGTGCTGTGTACTGACTGGGATTGCGGTTATATCTA
>NZ_JBMEMN010000111.1:0-242 GCF_049310905.1 Gudongella sp. DL1XJH-153 | reverse complement strand
AACCTCGCAAATCACTGAAAACAGTGGGTTTGCGAGGTGTTTTTTTGACACTTTGCTGCAAAACTTAAGTTATAACAGGGTTTCCATATTTTACATCGTTTTTTTCCATATGCTGAGGAAGTTCTACTATTTTATATCTTTCTATAGTAAAGAAAACTAAATAAATGCGAGGCCACTGAAAAAGTATACTTTAAACAGTGCTATTCAGTGTGATAAGTAAATATTAAAAGACAGAATTCCAT
>NZ_JBMEMN010000110.1:0-245 GCF_049310905.1 Gudongella sp. DL1XJH-153 | reverse complement strand
TGATGAAGTGATTAAGGTTAGTACTGGTAATTGTATTTTTGCTTGCCAAAAGTTGCAGTTTTCTATTGCCAAATACAATTAATTGTATTGGAAATAATTATAAAAATTGCTGTGCACTCTTGTTTTGGACCTGAATCCATATAATGCAGAAATTCTCAATGAGTGTCAAACAATCGAGTAGGAGGTAGATGATTATTTCATCTACCGACCTCTCACAGCACCGTACGTACGGTTCCGTATACGGC
>NZ_JBMEMN010000109.1:0-260 GCF_049310905.1 Gudongella sp. DL1XJH-153 | reverse complement strand
CCTATGCTCTTAATAACTTGACCTTTTTCATGTTTATTGTTTTTGAATGTTCTTATTTGTAGTTTTCAATGTTCAGTGTAAATTTTTGCACCCTCTGAGACTTTCACCTCATCAGGTACATATGAATTAATATATATTTTCCGCAGTCTCGAATCACAATTGCAAATAGAAAATACATATATATATAACAAACAGTGTGTGAGAACTTGAATTATCTTCCTTAGAAAGGAGGTGATCCAGCCGCACCTTCCGATACGGCT
>NZ_JBMEMN010000108.1:0-267 GCF_049310905.1 Gudongella sp. DL1XJH-153 | reverse complement strand
CCGACTGCAGTAACAAACGCATTGATTTTGCCTGACTTTTTAAAAGCTTCTGCTAAATAAACATTCGGATTGGGAGGTAAAAAGTCACAGGGATGAGTTCTACACATTAGTTCTGGAGTTACCATGCCACAGCTTGCCTGCACAATGTCTGCGTATTTTTGAAACACCTGTGCCATTTTGATTCCTTCCTCTAGATCAATCCCCCCCTCCTTAAATTCACTAGCCGACATACGAATTTCAATAATCATATTATCTCCGACCCTTTCA
>NZ_JBMEMN010000107.1:0-271 GCF_049310905.1 Gudongella sp. DL1XJH-153 | reverse complement strand
AAAATAAGATATAGTTAGAAGTTTTTATATAAAATATATTTTAATATGATAAATAATGGGAGACATCACAAAATGGGTGATGCCTCCTTTTTAATTATAAAGCCAGGATAGTATTATTGTACCCAATCTTTTCTATAACGAGAAGCTGTTATGTTTTCTGACTTTTTAAATACCTTATTAAAATAACTCGTATCCGGAATTCCACATTCACTTGCAATTGCTTCGATACTTTTATCCGAAAATCTCAGTAGTTTTTTAGCATAATTGATTC
>NZ_JBMEMN010000106.1:0-277 GCF_049310905.1 Gudongella sp. DL1XJH-153 | reverse complement strand
TCAACGGTACTAAGCTTATCCTATGGGAAATTTGCTATGCTTCTTACTGGTGACATAGAGGCAAAAGGAGAAAAGGAAATAACAAGGCTTTTAAATAAAGATTATGATATTTTAAAGGTGGCACATCATGGATCAAAAAATTCAACTTCAAAAGAGTTCTTAGATCAGGTGAATGCTGAATATGGTATTATTTCATGTGGAGAAAATAACCGATACGGTCATCCGCACAGGGAATTGCTGCAAAGACTTGAGGAGGAAGATATGGAAATATTAAATA
>NZ_JBMEMN010000105.1:0-284 GCF_049310905.1 Gudongella sp. DL1XJH-153 | reverse complement strand
CTATGCTCTTAATAACTTGACCTTTTTCATGTTTATTGTTTTTGAATGTTCTTATTTGTAGTTTTCAATGTTCAGTGCTCGCTTGGCTCGCGCTTTCACTCCTACGCTCACTTTGCTCGCTTCGCTGTCCGTTTTGTCTGCAACTCACTTTCGCTCGTTGGACAAAAAGGCAATGTTCGATTAGTAACAACTCTAAAAAGCTGCTACTGGTGGACCTGGGTGGACTCGAACCACCGACCTCACGCTTATCAGGCGTGCGCTCTAACCACCTGAGCTACAAGTCC
>NZ_JBMEMN010000104.1:0-301 GCF_049310905.1 Gudongella sp. DL1XJH-153 | reverse complement strand
TAGACCAGCTATTAAAAGTCAATAATAATTTAGAATTTATTTTGCCTTTGAGATTATAAAATTTATGCTAGAACCCGTCAAGGAGAAGGAGTCCTTGACAGAACCTATCACAAATTTTCAATTAAAATTAGGCAAAACAAATAAACCTAGAGAGTTTTTTAGGCTAAGTATTAGATAAAATGGATTATTTGATATTAGGCACGTAAGGTTTATCATCCCTAAGCACAGCAAATATTATGTTAGTCATTTTTCTGGCTACAGCACCAATAGCCGTAAGATGATGCTTGCCACGCAATCTAAG
>NZ_JBMEMN010000103.1:0-301 GCF_049310905.1 Gudongella sp. DL1XJH-153 | reverse complement strand
GTTCTCACACACTGTTTGTTATATATATATGTATTTTCTATTTGCAATTGTGATTCGAGACTGCGGAAAATATATATATCCAACGGCATAAGCAATGGACATAACCAATTAAACAAAATATCCGTGGGGGTGTAGCTCAGTTGGGAGAGCACCTGCCTTGCAAGCAGGGGGTCAGGAGTTCGAGCCTCCTCATCTCCACCAGAGTAATGCTTAGGGCATTACAAACTGAACATTGAAAACTACAAATAAGAACATTCAAAAACAATAAACATGAAAAAGGTCAAGTTATTAAGAGCATAGG
>NZ_JBMEMN010000102.1:0-326 GCF_049310905.1 Gudongella sp. DL1XJH-153 | reverse complement strand
ATAAGGAATACTGTAAACACTGCGGTAAGGAGCTTATACAGATCTCAGGAAAAAAGAAATTGAAATTCTGTAACCAACAGTGTCGTATTACATGGTGGAACTCGAATCAGGACAAGGTTAATAAGAAAGCCATCTACTCCTTCACCTGCGCTTATTGCGGTTGCTCCTTTACCGCTTATGGCAATTCAAAGAGAAAGTATTGTTCTCATGACTGCTATATAAACGACCGCTTCAAAGGCGGTGATGTAATATGACAGACGATCAATTCAGAGCTGAAAAGCAATACCAATCAAGTCTTTCTATTGCAAAATCCATGCTTGAAAAAA
>NZ_JBMEMN010000101.1:0-326 GCF_049310905.1 Gudongella sp. DL1XJH-153 | reverse complement strand
ATAAGGAATACTGTAAACACTGCGGTAAGGAGCTTATACAGATCTCAGGAAAAAAGAAATTGAAATTCTGTAACCAAGATTGTCGTGTTACATGGTGGAACTCGAATCAGGACAAGGTCAAGAAGAAAGCCATCTACTTCTTCACCTGCGCTTATTGCGGTTGCTCCTTTACCGCTTATGGCAATTCAAAGAGAAAATATTGTTCTCATGATTGCTATATAAACGACCGCTTCAAAGGCGGTGATGTAGTATGACAGACGATCAATTCAGAGCTGAAAAGCAATACCAATCAAGTCTTTCTATTGCAAAATCCATGCTTGAAAAAA
>NZ_JBMEMN010000100.1:0-361 GCF_049310905.1 Gudongella sp. DL1XJH-153 | reverse complement strand
GAACCAGTGAAAGCTCAGCTAACGGATTTACAGTCCGTCCCCTTTGGCCAACTCGGGAACTCCTCCTTATTTATCTCATTTAAGAGATTATGGAGCTGGTGAGAGGACTTGAACCCCCAACCTACTGATTACAAGTCAGTTGCTCTACCAATTGAGCTACACCAGCGAATGTATTGATGGTCGTTTTTCGTACAGAATTGAATATGTAGCTTACACGACAAATATTAAGTTAATCCTATTTGGACTCTCCTACATGATGTCTATGCTTACGCTTAGACAGAAATAAATGGCGACCTGGAAGGGACTCGAACCCTCGACCTCCAGCGTGACAGGCTGGCATTCTAACCAACTGAACTACCAG
>NZ_JBMEMN010000099.1:0-362 GCF_049310905.1 Gudongella sp. DL1XJH-153 | reverse complement strand
TATGTGAAGCTCTGTGTGATGAACGATGATGCTACACAGATTACTGAAACCAATCTTTCCTGGGTAGGAGATCTGGCTAATAACAATATCCCTAATCCAAGAAACATCATCTGGATGCCGGATTGGGGGAAGTTTGCGCTTCTAAAAGAGAGTAGCCTTTGTGTATCCTCTGATGGGATTACCTGGGAATGCTTGCATCAGCCAGGTTTCACAACGACTCAATACGATACCTTTGACGGTGCCATGTACATTCCTGGAGATGGCTTCTATGCCAAAGCCAGCGGGTATGTTTACTATGCACCTTACTAATGGAAGCCTATTACTATCAGATTATGACGCCTTTAGCTGGGCGTCTTTTTATA
>NZ_JBMEMN010000098.1:0-374 GCF_049310905.1 Gudongella sp. DL1XJH-153 | reverse complement strand
CTTGGCGGTTGGCTTGGCTGGTTTCTCGGAGGTTACGATGGATTTTTATATGCCCTGATTGCCTTTGTTGTCATTGATTATCTGCTTGGTGTCATGTGCGCCATTATTGAGAAGCATTTATCCAGTGACGTTGGTGCTCGGGGCATCTTCAAGAAAGTCGTTATTTTTTCGTTGGTAGGCATTGCCCACATCATTGATCAGAACATTATCGGTGATGGTGGTGTTATCAGAACAGCAGTCATCTTCTTCTACCTATCCAATGAAGGAATCAGCATCATTGAAAATGCCACAAGACTAGGACTGCCTATTCCAGAAAAGCTCCGCGATGTTTTGGAACAACTTAAAGACGGTGGAGATAAAGATGGAACAAAGTA
>NZ_JBMEMN010000097.1:0-380 GCF_049310905.1 Gudongella sp. DL1XJH-153 | reverse complement strand
TTACAGCCATTACAGTAGCTGATGGAGCATATGTTGATGGTACAAGATTTAATGAATTGATTGAATTAACTAAGAAATCTGGACTAGAGATAAAAGAAGTGTATGGAGATAAGGCATATTTCAAAAAGCCCATATTGGATAAAGTAAAGGAAATAGACTCAACACCCTATATTCCAGTAAGTGAAATGGCCTATAAGATAGATGAAGAAAGATTTGGTTATAATAAAGATTCAGATGAATGGTTCTGTAATCAAGGGAACAAAACGGCAAGAAAGAAACATAGAAATGATAAAAGTGGTAAACATGTTTGTGTTAACTTAAAACTGTACCACCATATTAATTGAAAACTGGTCCACCAATAAAATATAATACCCTTTAAA
>NZ_JBMEMN010000096.1:0-390 GCF_049310905.1 Gudongella sp. DL1XJH-153 | reverse complement strand
CGCGGGATGGAGCAGTCCGGTAGCTCGTCGGGCTCATAACCCGGAGGTCGTAGGTTCGAATCCTGCTCCCGCAACCACTATTTAGTTTTATTCATTCAGGCGTACCCGAAGGGTGCAACCATAATTTTGTATCAATCATTGGGGAGTGCCCTTTGGGTACAACCATTATTTAGTATCTGTGCTATACGCCCAGATCCATTACACTCACAACTTACATGGCGGCGTAGCTCAGGTGGCTAGAGCATACGGTTCATACCCGTAGTGTCAGCGGTTCAAATCCGTTCGCCGCTACCAATTAAATTTGTAAAAATACATAATCAAGGCCCTATGGTCAAGCGGTTAAGACACCGCCCTTTCACGGCGGTAACCCGGGTTCGAGTCCCGGTAGGG
>NZ_JBMEMN010000095.1:0-406 GCF_049310905.1 Gudongella sp. DL1XJH-153 | reverse complement strand
GTATTCTATGTAATCTATTTTCTAATATTTAAGTATTCTATAGGGAATCTCTTTCCTATTAGTCCAATGTCTAATTTCATCATAATATTTGTTCTCACTGTTATAAACATTCCATTGTCAATATTCAGTGCGGGAAAAATATTTTCAATTATTGAAGAACAGTAACATTATTAGTTGTGCATCATTTATATTATGTTCAGCACTAACCAGCAAAGCTACAATTAAAACTATTAAAAATCTACCCTGTCCCTATCTAATAATGTTCTTCCGCCAGCGGAAATGTTCTTCCAAAACTATCAGGAGTAAGCGCACAAAACAGCGCCTACTCCTTTTTTCAGTGCGCCCGGCATGGGTGCAATCTAACGGGTGAAAGTCCCCAGTGCGGGTTGATAGTGCCAAGCACATA
>NZ_JBMEMN010000094.1:0-416 GCF_049310905.1 Gudongella sp. DL1XJH-153 | reverse complement strand
GCCAAGAAGGCCAATGGAAAATATCGCTACTTTTGGCTCTACAGGGTTATCTTCTCTGTTCCCGCCACAAGTCTTGCTACCAAAGGCGACTCCATTACATTTAGCAGTCCCACCATAGAAGGAACCGTCTTTAGAAGAAACAAGCTGGACGTAGAAAGCAAGCATCCTTGGAAAGCGGAAGTCACTGAAGGAGATAATGGTGTTTCTGCATCAACCATTACAAGCTGGTTCACATCCGTTTATGAACCAGACTTTACAGCCGTAACCCCAACCATTACCATCTCAACACAACCAGCAACTCTCACAGAGGTCACTGAAGGAAGCATTTCTGGAAGCCTTTCTGTTGTGGCAAATTCAAACACCTCAAATCCTGTAACCTATCAGTGGTATGAAAACACCGTTGACAGCTCTACTGG
>NZ_JBMEMN010000093.1:0-416 GCF_049310905.1 Gudongella sp. DL1XJH-153 | reverse complement strand
GGACTTTTAAACTCTCTACCAACACTGATTCAGTCCCTGCCTCAGATTATTAACAGCATCATTACCTTTATCACCAGCAATCTACCAAAGCTTATTGAAATGGGAGTTCAGCTAACCATTCAGCTTGGCATGGGCTTGATTAGGGCTATCCCTCAGATCGTGGCTCAACTGCCTCAGATCATCATGTCTATCGTCACCGGACTTGCCCGTGGGATCCCATCAATCTTAGAAGTGGGAAGAAACATCGCCAGAGGATTATGGGACGGTATCGCATCGATGATTGGTTGGCTTGGAGAAAAAGTGAAAAACATGGTCAACGGTATCGTTGGTGGTGTTAAAAAGGTTCTTGGAATTAGATCTCCTTCAAAGGTATTTGCAGGCATTGGTTCCAACATGGGTGAAGGTATTGGAGAGGG
>NZ_JBMEMN010000092.1:0-466 GCF_049310905.1 Gudongella sp. DL1XJH-153 | reverse complement strand
CTGCTAAGAATACTTTTGGTATTAGCTTAGCTAGAAATGCATTTGCTTTTCAAATAAAGCAAATCATTGCCCAAATTAAATTTATAGAAGATCAATTAGACGAACTTGAAATTGAGATTACCACTCTTCTTCACCAAACAAATAATGTAATTACATCCATTATTGGTATAGGTGATATTCTAGGTGCGATTATAATTGGTGAAATAGGAGATATTTCACGCTTTGAATCCGCATCTCAGCTTGTCGCATATGCTGGCTTAGACTCAAGTGTTAAGCAATCTGGTGATTTTGTTGGGACAAAAACTAAGATTTCCAAGCGTGGTTCTCCTTATCTTCGTAGAGCAATTTGGTTGGCTGCTACAGTTGCGGCTTTTAAGGATCCTGCATTATCCGTATATTATCAATCACTTAGATTGCGTGGCAAGCATCATCTTACGGCTATTGGTGCTGTAGCCAGAAAAATGAC
>NZ_JBMEMN010000091.1:0-519 GCF_049310905.1 Gudongella sp. DL1XJH-153 | reverse complement strand
GCAGACGGTTGAACAGATTGCTATCATCCTTCCTCAAATTCTGGATGTGGTTACTGGACTTATTGCAGCTATTGCAGAAGTTGCACCTGATTTGATTCTGGCGCTTGTCAGTGGGATTTTAGATAATCTTCCCACACTTATTGAAGCTGCAACGAATATCATCATGACTATTGTAGGTGGCCTTATCGAAGCCTTACCTCAAATTACAGATGGTGCTTTGCAGCTTGTTCTAACATTGGTGGATGGGATTATTACCAATCTTCCTGCCCTGGTGGAAGCGGCGCTAGTGATGATTGTGACCCTTGCAACGGGCCTTGGAGATGCCCTACCAGAACTCATTCCATCCATTGTAGAAGCGGTTATCCTTATTGCTACAACACTAATAAATAATCTGGACTTGGTACTAGATGCAGCTTTTCAGATTGTCAGCGGCTTGGCTATGGGACTTTTAAACTCTCTACCAACACTGATTCAGTCCCTGCCTCAGATTATTAACAGCATCATTACCTTTATCACCAG
>NZ_JBMEMN010000090.1:0-553 GCF_049310905.1 Gudongella sp. DL1XJH-153 | reverse complement strand
AACGGTGAAACTTCTGCGAGCTTTGATATTCCAACGGACCTTTTGGCAGATACCTATTACTACTACTGCGTCTTAAGTTCTAGTGGTGCAGAAAATGTGACGACCACAGTGGCTACTGTTGTTGTTTCTTAATGGGAGGGTTGATCATGGCAGATGAAAAATTAAAGGTTGATGAGGCAGCAGAAGAACGAAGCACCACCATTGATATTGGCGGCACAGAGTTTAAGATGATTCTTACCACCAAAGCGACAAAGGAAATTGCCAAGCGCTATGGTGGTCTTGAGAATTTGGGTGATAAGCTCATGAAAACCGAGAACTTTGAAATGGCACTTGAAGAGGTGGTGTGGCTTATCACCCTTCTGGCAAACCAATCTATCCTGATCCACAATATTAGGAACAAGGATGATAAAAAAGAACTTCTCACAGAAGATGAAGTGGAGCTTCTTACCACTCCCTTTGACCTGGCTAATTACAAGAATGCCATCATGGCCAGTATGATGAAAGGTACAAAAAGGAATGTGGAGAGTGACGACTCAAAAAACGAGGTGGTCGG
>NZ_JBMEMN010000089.1:0-587 GCF_049310905.1 Gudongella sp. DL1XJH-153 | reverse complement strand
GGGTTCTTTTTACTGTAGGCTGATTTTGCAGCGCGAGCTTCAGGTGTCCACCAATCCTTCCTGGCCGTGGATTTCCATTGTTGAGGAATAACGCTACCGTCATGTAAATGAAAGATGAGTTCATCTGTTCCATTCACCACAACTTTTTCAACTTGATCCAGAAAAAAATCTTCATCAAATTCCTCTAAGCCGAGTACCTGGGCACAGACACCTTGGAGTATCTTCTCAGGGATGTTTTTAGCGCTGCACTCTGACACGCCTTTACGGTCTTTAGTCTGGCAAGTCCAAATGTAATAAACATCACTTGAATGCTTGCTTTGTCTTTTGCCGCTGCGCCTATAGCTGACACCGCAGTTTCCACACTTTATCTTGCTTGTAAAGCAGGTGGTGTTGATTGATGGATTTGCGAAAACACCCAACTTTCTTCGCCTTGCGATTTCAGCTTGTACCTTTTCATAAGTTTCTAAGTCAATTATTGCTTCGTGAGAATCTTCTACCCAGTACTGAGGTAGTTCTCCGTTGTTGGGCTTTAACTTGTGTGTGATATGGTCCTCAATAAAACCCTTTTGTAAAAGCATGTTACCGGT
>NZ_JBMEMN010000088.1:0-587 GCF_049310905.1 Gudongella sp. DL1XJH-153 | reverse complement strand
ACCGGTAACATGCTTTTACAAAAGGGTTTTATTGAGGACCATATCACACACAAGTTAAAGCCCAACAACGGAGAACTCCCACAGTACTGGGTAGAAGATTCTCACGAAGCCATAATTGACCTAGAAACTTATAAAAAGGTGCAAGCTGAAATCGCACGGCGCAGAAAGTTAGGCGTTTTCGCAAACCCATCAATCAACACCACCTGCTTTACAAGCAAGATAAAGTGCGGAAACTGCGGTGTCAGCTATAGGCGCAGCGGCAAAAGACAAGGCAAGCATTCAAGTGATGTTTATTATATTTGGACTTGCCAGACTAAAGACCGCAAAGGCGTGTCAGAGTGCAGCGCCAAAAACATCCCAGAGAAGATACTCCAAGGTGTCTGTGCCCAGGTGCTCGGCTTAGAAGAATTTGATGAGGACGTGTTCCTGGATCAAGTTGAAAAAGTTGTGGTGAATGGAACAGATGAACTCATCTTTCATTTACATGACGGTAGCTTTATTCCTCAACATTGGAAATCCACGGCCAGGAAGGATTGGTGGACACCTGAAGCTCGCGCTGCAAAATCAGCCTACAGTAAAAAGAACCC
>NZ_JBMEMN010000087.1:0-736 GCF_049310905.1 Gudongella sp. DL1XJH-153 | reverse complement strand
ATTTGGGCAATGATTTGCTTTATTTGAAAAGCAAATGCATTTCTAGCTAAGCTAATACCAAAAGTATTCTTAGCAGATTCTTTAATCTCAACAGCTTTCAGAGCACCAAAACGACCCCTGCTAGATTTAGACAAAAGCTCAGTTAGTGTCTGTGTATCTACAGACAACATATCTTCAGGAGTAGGATATTTAGATAAAAGTTCCTTGGAAGTTATGCCAAAAGTGTCTGAAAATAGTTTAGAGTATTCTGGAAAAACTTGATCTAGAATGGCAATGCATTTACGTTTCCAATCTGAACATTCATCAACCAAAGCTAGACGGTATCTAGATAATTGGCGTAAAGACATAATATTGTCATTAGCTAAAGACGTCGTGGAAAACTCACCGAATCTCATGATTTGTGCGATTACAAAAGAGTCCTTAGAATCATTTTTAGTTTGTCTGATATACATCTTTCTAAATGCATCAGATTGTATGGGATTAATGACATAGACAGTGTATTCTAAATCTAAAAGATGAGAATAAAGGCTAAGCCAATAATGACCAGTAGCTTCCATTCCAATAACAACATTAGAAGTACCGATACTGTATTTCTCAAGTAAAGAAATTAATTTAGAAGATCCAGCCTGAGAGTTTGAAAAAGAAATGCTTTTATCAATAAGCTTACCATTAGAATCAATAATAGAAGCCTCGTGATTTTTCTTAGCAATATCAATACCAACATAAAACATAAAAT
>NZ_JBMEMN010000086.1:0-814 GCF_049310905.1 Gudongella sp. DL1XJH-153 | reverse complement strand
ATTATATATTCAGGTGGATTTAAAAGTCAACACTTTTTTTTAACAATTTGAATTATTTAGAATATTTCCATGTTGAATCTGGTTTGTAATAGACTACATTCTTTTCATTGATCTGTAATATATCTCTGATTATTGATGCAGCAGCACCCTTCACATCAGAGGCACCTCCAAGTATGGTCAGTTCTCCCAGATTATCTGTATTATACTGAATTCCCTTGTTTTTACCAAGGACACCATGGAATATATCGTCCGAAGATATTTTTTGGGGCTTTACAACTATTCCAAGACTTCCATCAACATCCTTAAGTTCCCCGATAAGCTTGTATCTCTCACCATCTCTCTTGGCTGAAACAACATCCTCCAGGGTCAATCCTGTAATCCCTGTAACTTTGGCATCATCAAGTGTGAGACTTGTCTTCATAAGAGCATTTGTAATTATGGTCATCTTTATTGCCGTATCCCAGCCTTCAACATCCTGGGAAGGGTCGGTCTCAGCAATCCCTTCATCCTTGGCTTTTTTAAGAGCCTCCTCATAAGAGACCTCTTCGCTTTCCATCAAAGATAGAATGTAATTTGTCGTACCATTCAAAATTCCCCTTATTCCAATAATTCTAGCGCCGAGAAGATCATTTTCTCCGGCACTTATTGTGGGGAGGGCTGCTCCTGCAGTTGCTCCAATTCCAAACCCAAGTCCTTTTTCTTCAGCAATATCCTTGAGTTCTCTATAGTTTAGCGTCACAGGTCCCTTGTTTGCCGTTACAACGTTTATTCCATTCTCAAGGGCATATCTGATTGTACTCATTGCAGGCTCCCC
>NZ_JBMEMN010000085.1:0-1017 GCF_049310905.1 Gudongella sp. DL1XJH-153 | reverse complement strand
TATGACAGACGATCAATTCAGAGCTGAAAAGCAATACCAATCAAGTCTTTCTATTGCAAAATCCATGCTTGAAAAAAGCATAATTACCCCGGAGGAATTTGCCTTAATCGATGAGTATCTTCTTGAAAAATACAGGCCATTACTAGGTACACTATTCTCTCACATTAACTTGACTTCATAGCCTTTTAGAGTGATGTATAGTGTTGAAAGGAGTGAGTTTATGCGGAAAATCAATAGAATCGAACCTTCCGCTCCGGTAATGCCTACAAGAAAAAAGGTTGCTGCTTATGCCAGAGTTTCCGAAGAAAAAGGCAGAACATTACACTCTCTTTCAGCGCAAGTCAGCTTTTATAGCAAATACATCCAGACTCATCGAGAATGGGAATATGCAGGTGTATATGCAGACGAAGGGATTTCAGGCACGACTGAAAACCGGGATGAGTTCAAGAGACTGCTGGAAGATTGTGATGCAGGCAAGATCGATATTGTATTAACCAAGTCCATATCGCGATTTGCTAGAAATACCGTAGACCTACTGGAAACAGTACGCCACCTTCGAGACATCGGAGTTGAGGTAAGGTTCGAGAAAGAAAACATCAATTCAATGAGTGGCGACGGTGAGCTAATGCTCTCCATCCTCGCTTCCTTTGCCCAGGAAGAAAGTCGCTCTACAAGTGAAAATGTAAAATGGGCCATTCGAAGGAATTTCCAGAAAGGAAAGCCTAATTCATTTAGTATTTATGGCTACCGCTGGAACGGAGAGCAGTTTGTTGTTGAGCCGGAGGAAGCTAAGATTGTAAAACTGATTTATGATAACTTCCTCAAGGGAATGTCCGCCGAACAAACAGAAGTGCAGCTTGAAGAAATGGGTGTCAAATCATATACCGGAGGACGCTTTTCAAACACCTCAATTCGGGCGATCCTTAAGAATGAAAAGTATACCGGTAACATGCTTTTACAAAAGGGTTTTATTGAGGACCATATCACACACAAGTTAAAGCCCAACAACGGAGAACT
>NZ_JBMEMN010000084.1:0-1108 GCF_049310905.1 Gudongella sp. DL1XJH-153 | reverse complement strand
GCTATTACAGCAAGAAATGAAGTCTTAAATAAAGAGATCGACGCTCAGAAAAACAAAGTATCCACCCTTGAAGCTGCGCTGAAAAATGCTGCGGAGTCCTTTGGGGAGAATGACAAAAGAACAAAAGCCTGGCAGATTCAGCTAAACAATGCAAATGCAGATCTAAATAAAATGGAAAAAGAGCTGGATGACAACAACAAGGCTCTTGATGCAGCCAGTGACGGGTTTGATGATGCTGGTAAAGAAGCGGACAAGTTTGGGGATGAAATAAAAGACTCTGCAAAGGTAACCGATGATGCCGGTGGTAAGTTTGAAAAGCTAGGCTCTGTTTTGAAGGGTGTAGCAGCAGGCATTGGTGTTGCCATGGCTGCCATTGGGGCTGCAGCTGTCACTGCAGGTAAAAAGCTCTTTGATATGGCTAATGATGCTGCGGCTGCAGGGGATGAAATCGATAAGGCCAGCCAGAGAATTGGTCTCTCCAGAAAAGGCTATCAAGAGTGGGACTATGTTCTTTCCCAAAATGGAGCAAGTATCTCTTCATTAGATAATGGAATGAAAAAACTCAATAACACCGTGGATGATGCCATCAATGGGAGTTCTTCAGCCACGGAGAAGTTTCAGCGACTAGGTATTTCCATGTCAGATCTACAGGGAAAAACCCGTGAAGAAGTCTTTGAAATGACCATTAAAGGTCTTCAAGGGATCTCTGATGAAGGTGAAAAAGCGGCCATTGCCAATGACCTGCTTGGGAGTGCTTCAGTTGAACTGGGGGCACTTTTAAACCAGACCGCTGAAAGCACCGATGCCCTTAAGAACAAAGCCAGTGAACTGGGTCTGGTTATGAGCGATGAGTCTGTAGACGCTGCGGTGAACTACACAGACGCCATGGATAACCTCACCCGCTCCTTTGCTGGGGTGAAAAACAACATCACATCCCAGCTCCTTCCTGGTTTTACCATGATTTTAGATGGTTTGACGGGCCTTATCACTGGCCAAGAGGGTGCCGCCGAGCAGTTAAAAGAAGGTGCAAAGCAGACGGTTGAACAGATTGCTATCATCCTTCCTCAAATTCTGGATGTGGTTACTGGACTTATTGCAGCTATTGCAG
>NZ_JBMEMN010000083.1:0-1108 GCF_049310905.1 Gudongella sp. DL1XJH-153 | reverse complement strand
GCTATTACAGCAAGAAATGAAGTCTTAAATAAAGAGATCGACGCTCAGAAAAACAAAGTATCCACCCTTGAAGCTGCACTGAAAAATGCTGCTGAGTCCTTTGGGGAGAATGACAAAAGAACAAAAGCCTGGCAGATCCAGCTAAACAATGCAAATGCAGATCTAAATAAAATGGAAAAAGAGCTGGATGACAACAACAAGGCTCTTGAAGCAGCCAGTGATGGGTTTGATGATGCTGGTAAAGAAGCTGACAAGTTTGGGGATGAAATCAAAGACTCTGCTAAAGTGGCAGATGATTCCGGTGGTAAGTTTGAGAAGCTCGGTTCAGTTATGAAAGGTGTGGCTGCGGGTATTGGTGTTGCCATGGCAGCCATTGGAACAGCAGCTGTCACGGCAGGTAAAAAGCTCTTTGATATGGCTAATGATGCCGCGGCTGCAGGGGATGAAATCGATAAGGCCAGCCAAAGAATAGGTCTTTCCAGGCAAGGTTATCAAGAGTGGGACTATGTCTTTTCCCAAAACGGTGCCAGCATTTCATCCTTAGAAAACGGAATGAAGAAACTTAATAACACCGTAGACGATGCCATCAATGGGAGTTCCTCAGCCACAGAAAAGTTTCAACGCCTAGGTATTTCCATGGCGGACCTTGAGGGTAAATCCAGAGAAGAAGTCTTTGAGATGACCATTAAAGGTCTTCAAGGCATCTCTGATGAAGGTGAAAAAGCGGCCATTGCCAATGATTTACTTGGAACGTCTTCAGTTGAGCTAGGGGCACTATTGAACCAAACTGCTGAAAGCACCGATGCTCTAAAGAACAAAGCAAGTGAGCTAGGGCTAGTTATGAGTGATGAATCTGTAGATGCTGCGGTGAACTACACAGATGCCATGGATAACCTCACCCGCTCCTTTGCTGGGGTGAAAAACAACATCACATCCCAGCTCCTCCCTGGCTTTACCATGATTTTAGATGGTTTGACGGGCCTCATCACTGGTCAAGAGGGTGCTGCTGAGCAGCTTAAGGAAGGTGCAAGGCAGACGGTTGAACAGATTGCTATCATCCTTCCTCAAATTCTGGATGTGGTTACTGGACTTATTGCAGCTATTGCAG
>NZ_JBMEMN010000082.1:0-1122 GCF_049310905.1 Gudongella sp. DL1XJH-153 | reverse complement strand
GCAGCTTCAAGGGTGGATACTTTGTTTTTCTGAGCGTCGATCTCTTTATTTAAGACTTCATTTCTTGCTGTAATAGCCTTGATGGATTTATCTTGCTTATCAAACTGTGAAGTGACCAGATTCATTTCAGAACCCAGCACTTTGAATGTTTGATTGATATCTCGAAGAGAGTTCTTAAATTCTTTCTCACCCTCAACACCTATTTTTAGGCCGAAGTCCGACATAGCGTTCACCTCCTTTGGGGCATGAAAAAAGACACCCATAATCGAGTGCCTTGTAAAAGTATTTATTGATTTATTTATTCTGCTAATGCTTCATCTATAGCTTGTTGAATCGCCTCATGGCAGCATACTCCCAACGGGTTTTTGATTTCACAGTTGGAGTTTCTCATTGCGCCAGTGATAGCTAACACATCTTTCATTTTCTGCGCGCCTTTATCCTTTACAGCTTCTTTCACCTGATCAATCGTAACCTTGCTGCAATAACAAGCATATCTAGGATCTGCTTCTTTCTTAAACCAAATAGAAACTTTTATTTGCTCTTTGCTAAACTGAACTTTATTGTTTTCACTGTAGTAAACAGTATCGCAGTTTTCATTCATGCATATGGAATAATTTGAAGAATCGACAGATGTTTCATACTCATCTTTTACTAAATGTCTCACTGTAACATTTTTTACTTTTTTGCCCTCTTGCTTGCAAATAGGGCACTTGTTAGTATCATTACTAATTATGGTCAAATCTACAATATCGCCACAACAATTACACCCTTTATTTTCTGACATTTTATTCCTCCATTCGTTTTGTCATATACACTATTATATATGACTGCTTCAAATCATAATAGGAAAAATTTACAGAAATTCTGGGATGATTTCGTCAATGTAGCGCTCTTGTTTCGGTTTTGATATTCCGGTGAATTGCTTGTGACACTCCCAAAGGTCCATCAAATAGCCAATGGGCATGAGCCACACTTCATCTTCTAAACGCCTTAAATGGACTGTTCCAAAATAGATAAGTCGGGTAAAGACTTGTTCATCACTTACCCGACCACCTCGTTTTTTGAGTCGTCACTCTCCACATTCCTTTTTGTACCTTTCATCATACTGGCCATGATGGCATT
>NZ_JBMEMN010000081.1:0-1248 GCF_049310905.1 Gudongella sp. DL1XJH-153 | reverse complement strand
TTATATTTTTCATTTGTGAGGATGCGCTTGATGGTGCCTGCGTTCCATTTATCTTTCTTGGCGGGTGATAAAATGCCGTCTGCTGTAAGCTGCTTAGCAATACCGTAAGGCGTCATGCCTTGCAGGAACATGCTGAAGATTCTCTGGATTATAACTGCTTCATTGGGGTTCAAAACAAGGTTGCCATCTTCACCCCGATCGTAACCGAGGAAGTGCCCGAAGGGAACCGTAACCTTCCCGTCTGCGAATCTCTTGCGCTGTCCCCATGTGACGTTCTCTGAAATGCTGCGGCTTTCTTCCTGTGCAAGGGATGACATGATGGTGATTAGAAGTTCACCTTTAGAATCTAAGGTCCAGATATTTTCCTTCTCAAAATAGATCTCGATTCCTTTCTCTTTCAATTGGCGAACGGTGGTGAGGCTGTCTACTGTGTTCCTTGCAAATCGGCTGACTGACTTGGTAACGATGAGGTCAATCTTGCCGCTCAAAGCGTCCTGGATCATGCGCCTAAAGCCTTCACGCTTTTTGGTGTTGGTACCGGATATCCCTTCGTCGGTATAAACCTTCACGAACTCCCAGTCGTCTCGACTCTTAATAAAATTGGTGTAATAATCGACCTGCGCCTCATAGCTTGTGAACTGTTCTTCGCTGTCGGTAGATACGCGAGCGTAGCCAGCTGTGCGGCGTTTTCTTTGCTCATTAATTGGCGTGGAAGAAAACTGCCTGAGTGTAGCAGGTATGGTTTTAACGTTTTTAGTTGTCCTTGTTCTGCTCATGCTTTTTCCTCCATGCCTCTTTCATTTTCTCAGCTTCCCTTTTCTTTCTTTCCTCTGACCAGGCGGGTTGTCTGCGTTTAAACTGCCATTGCTTTATGATCTTACTGCCATCCTTCAGCTGAAAGAGAAGTTCTGTGTTGGAAACCACAGTGATGTAATCAATTTTTTCTTTAAAGATAGCTTCGTCAAACTCTTTAATGGAAAGGACATCGCTAGATATAGTTTTCAATAGGTTCTCTTCCAATCCGCTGTGGCCGCAATCATTGTGAGGCGGACAGCGCCAATGGTGGGCTTTCTGACCACTTACTCGGGGGCTTGTGTTTCTGCGTAGGTTTTGCCCGCACTTACTGCAGTTTATTTTTCCGGTGAAGCAAGTGATGTTTCCAGAGCTTCTTGGGTTCTTTTTACTGTAGGCTGATTTTGCAGCGCGAGCTTCAGGTGTCCACCAATCCTTCCTGGCCGTGGATTTCCA
>NZ_JBMEMN010000080.1:0-1296 GCF_049310905.1 Gudongella sp. DL1XJH-153 | reverse complement strand
TGTCAATAACTTTTGAAAATGTCAGTAAAAACTAGTCTAATTATCTTTTGAAAATGTCAGTAGATAATTAAGTGGTTAATTAATTTGAGGCCAGGTAATTCTAGTTGCTCAATTTAAAATGTCAAGGATGTATGAACAAGCAAGCTTGTCCTTGACATTTTAAATCTACTCAACTATTCAAGGATTAGCCTCAAATTATGTAGGAATTAGCTTTTAAGCGTATTTGCGAAGGAATATCTCTTGCAGTAGCGCAAGTACTTCTTCATAACTTTCATCAAAGTAGAGTTTCTTGAATTTGTCACTTCCATATTTGAAATAGTGATCATCTGGTGGTATGTACTTTGACTTTGATCTACCTTCTGAAGCATTAGATTTCTTAGGTTTAATGTAGTTGATAGCATCATATACATTCCCTTGATACTCTACCTTAATGCCTGCTGAAGTGCTGATTATTACATTTATCTTTGACTTCTTTGGTACTTCAGGTAACTCTGGTGAACCGACAACCATAAAATGCTTGCTGTGGATGGAGAAAACGCTGCTGTTGTCTGTAACTCTGTCGAACTTGACACATAAAATGTGGTCTAGATTCAAGTAGTCGGGTAGCTGAGTGTAGGCTGATATGGGTTCTTCAGGTTCGACAGCGAATTTGGAATTGAATGAAGTGATATAGTCTGTTAAAAACTCGTTAGCTTGTTCAACGGTGGTAACACCAGCTATCTTAAGGTCCGTAGGCAACCTGCTCTGCAACGTATTCCACAATCTTTCGACTTTTCCCTTAGCTTGTGGTGACCTGGCATAAATTAATGAAATGCCCAGTTCTTCCATGGCCCTTCCGAACTGTGTCTTGTTGATGGATTTACCCTTTAGCTGTTCTTCCACTGAGACTTTGCCTGCAATAGGAGACCTGAATATTGTGTGCATATCACTGTATATACAGGTAGGAACGCCATGGTTTAGGATCAATTGCCTGATGACTTCAAGATAGCCATGTAGACACTCGTTTTTGGTCATATAAAGGCCGACAACTTGACCAGTGGCATCATCTATGGCACCGTGCAAAGAATACTTCACAGAGCCTTCAAACCACTCAAAAGGTGTTGCATCAACCTGGATCAGCATACCTTGTCTGGATTTTCTTTTACGCCTGTTGTGGCTCTTGGATTTACGTCTCTTCTTGGGACTTTTAAATCCATTTGAAGTGAGAAGAGTATATAAGGCATTATAGCTGATAGATATATCTTCCCGTTCTTCCAAAAGCTCTCGAAAATGTGTGAAATTAGAATCTTTGTAGTT
>NZ_JBMEMN010000079.1:0-1415 GCF_049310905.1 Gudongella sp. DL1XJH-153 | reverse complement strand
GTTAGTGTAAAATAACTGTAGGAAAAATAAATGAGAATAGAGCTCCGTATGGTATGATTAATTTTGAGGAAAAAACCAATACGAACGGAGGAATCTATTCTCATGAATATTATACAACAAGCAATGGAATTAATCACTAAAACACAGCAAGAAAATTATGAAAAGATGCTAACAGGAGAAACAGACATTAGTACAGTGGTGACATCAACAGAAGAAATGGTATTAGAATTAGGAACAATGATGGTAAAAGATCTTTTAGAGTCAACCGATGATGAAATAAAGAAGAGCAGAGAAAGAAAAAAAGAATGGGTAGTAGAAAGAAAAGCGGAAGAAAAGACAATCAATACAGTATTGGGAGAAGTAAGATACAAAAGAACCTACTACCAAAACAAGGCCACAGGAAAATATGCGCACCTACTTGATAATCAGGTGGGAATAGAACCTCATGAGAGAATGGAAGACAGCTTAAGGGCAAGACTGGTAAAGAATGCAGCAACCATGTCATATCAGAAATCCATAGACCAATTGTCACAAAGCGGAATAACATCAAGGATGAGCGTATGCAATGCAATAAAAAGCCTAAAGACAATACCAAACGACGCAGTAAAGACAAACAAGAAAGATACCCCAAGGGTACTATACATAGAAGCAGACGAAGATCATGTAGCAATGCAAAACGGACCATCAGCGATAGCAAAGATAGCATATGTACATGAAGGAAAAACAGAAGTTAACAAGAATAGATATAAACTAAAGAACAAGAGATATTTCTCAGATGTAAAGAACAATAACCAAGAGATGTGGATAGACGTAGCAAATTACCTGGAAGAAACCTATGACATGACCCAAGTAGAAAAGATATATCTTTCAGGAGACGGAGCAAATTGGATAAAAGAAGGACTAGGTTGGATAGACAAATCAAAGTACGTACTAGACAGATTCCACCTATCAAAATACATAAGAAAAGCAACAGCCCACAAAGACTACATGAGCAAACCCATATGGACCCATATAAATTTGGGGATGAGAGACGAAGTAAAAGAACTGTTAAATATAATAATAGAAGATACAGAATCAGAAACAAAAAGAGAAGCAGTAAAGGAAACAAAGAGATACATAATGAACAACTGGGAAGGAATCCAGAGACAGAAGGAAAAAGACTATGTAGGATGCAGTGCAGAAGGCCATGTAAGCCATATAATGTCAGACAGAGTAAGTTCAAGACCGATGGGATGGTCCAGAGAAGGTTTAAGGATAATGAGCAGCATGAGAGTATATAAGAGCAATGGTGGAGATTTTTATGAATACATAAAGAGAAGCAAAGAAGATAAAAAAGAAGAAACAAAGATAATAGAGTTCGACAAACGAGTCGCAAAACGAGCAAGAAAAGCCAAAGAAGCAGGGATACAAAACAT
>NZ_JBMEMN010000078.1:0-1424 GCF_049310905.1 Gudongella sp. DL1XJH-153 | reverse complement strand
CCTTGCGATGGCAACACGCTGCTGCTCTCCACCAGACATCTGTGAAGGGAAGTGGTCTTTTCTGTCTCCAAGCCCAACAGTTTCAAGAACCTCACCTATATCAAGGGCATCCTTGCAGATTTCTGTTGCCAGCTCAACATTCTCTCTGGCGGTAAGTGTTCCCATAAGGTTGTAAAACTGGAAAACAAAGCCTACCTTTTCCCTTCTGTAGGCAGTAAGCTTTTTATCATTAAATCCGATGATACTTTCACCGTTCATATATACATTGCCCTCAGTAGGCTGGTCCATCCCTCCAAGAATATTGAGAAGTGTACTTTTCCCAGAGCCCGAGGGTCCAAGTATTACAGCAAACTCACCCTTCGTAATCTCTATATCAACATTTTTAACTGCAGCAACTGTAACCTCACCCATCTGGTACAGCTTGCTGAGATTTTCTGCCTTTATAATAATATTTTCGCTCAATTAGAGTCACCTCCTGCTTTTATGATAGCATGAATGCGTTAAAGTGAATAGATGTATTACTCTATATATTTCCAAAAACGAGAAAAATGCACAATTATCATTTTGATAACTGCGCATTTTAAACTCATTTATTTAATTCCTTATCTTTTCCATTGTGAACTGTGCATTGTGAATTGCTACGTGCCCAGCGATAGAATTTATGAAAATCTTTGATTTTACTGAAATTCATCGACAGGGTAAGAATTGGTTTTTAAAATCCTTTCCCAATTCCTATGCTGTATTTGTAATCCAACAAGGCCATGTTAAATGCATGAATCTGCTGTGCCAGATTTTTCTTGGCATTCATAAGATTAATATTTGCCTGTGCAACCTCTGTTGGTGTATTCTGACCAAGCTCAAAGCTCAGCTCAGCAATTCTTACTCCCTCGCTTGCTTGATATACAGCCTTCTCAAATGTAGCAATCTGCTTCTCGGCAGTTGTCAGGTTAACAACAGCACTTCTAACCTGCATTTCCACACCATTCTTGGCAGCCTGCAGGTTCATTTCAGAATTTAATATTTCCTGCTCCTGAGTTCTGTATCTGTAGGTATTAGGTGGGAATCTACTTAATGTAGCTTGTAGTATTAGTTCTTGTATTTCCAAGTTACTTTCAGCAATTAGTACATTGGAATTATTCTCAAGTCCAGCTTCAATAGCGGCTTCAAGAACTATAGGTTCATATTCTCTATACTCTATTGTATCAGTCAACTCGAATTCCTCATCAAGTGGCAAGCCTATTGTATTTCTGAAGCTCATCTTTTGCAGACCGTAATACATCTTGGCAGATTCATATCCACTTTGAGCCTGTGATAGGGATAATTCCAGTCCAAGAAGTTGCTGCTGAGATATCATGCCAACTTCATATCGAAGCTTACCATGTTCATATTGTTTTTGTACAAGTGCAAGGTTTTCTTCAGCTATT
>NZ_JBMEMN010000077.1:0-1456 GCF_049310905.1 Gudongella sp. DL1XJH-153 | reverse complement strand
TTGAGTAAATTGCATAATTTAAAACTGTTGAAATAACTAACTTTTTTTAGCTAGCAAAAAGGATTTCACCCCAAAATGTCGAATATATATAGTAAGACCAATCACTATATGTTCACATTAAGGAGGAAATCCCTAACATGATTATACGACAAGATTGCTTGTTTTCCTATGATGAATTAATGGAAATCAGCCCAAAAACAAGACTTATGATGATTCTTGATCAGATTGATGTGTCACCATTGGCTCTTGCTATGGAAAAAACACCTGGAACAAGAGGACCAAAAGGTTACCCCAAAGAGAGACTTATATATTCTCTCCTAGCAAAAGAAGTAGAGCAGATCCTTAAAATATCAAGCCTTGTAAGGAGACTTGAGAGCGATCCATCCTTCAAGTATGCCTGTGGATTTGGCATAATGGACAAAACTCCTTCAGAATCTGTATTTAGCAGATTTCAGGATGCATTATCCGAAGAACCTGCTCTGGTGGAGCTGTTCCAAAACTTAGTCGTTTCTGCCATGAAATCCGGAATAATTGATGGATCTGAAATTGCCATTGATTCCACTAAGCTTAGCTCCTATGAAGCATCACAACCCAAGAAGGACATTGTTAATGATGGTAATCATCCAAACTGGGGAATGAAGCGCGATACTAATGGCAACAATATACGATGGTTTGGCTGGAAACTCCATATACTATGTGATGCAAAGAGCGAACTGCCACTATCAATAAAAGTTACTCCTGCTAGTGTCCATGATGGATCTGTTGCTTCTGACATGATAAAAGACTTTCTTGACTCATATGCAGGGTTATTCAAGCCTTCACATTATCTCATGGATTCCGGTTATGACTATGATTATCTCTACAGAGAGATTGTAGACACCTACGATGCAACACCTATAATTGCCTATAACCCGAGAGGTAGCAAAGCTCCGCCAGAGGGACTTAATGAAAGTCTACACCCTGTATGCTCCGCAGGTTATGAGTTAAAATACTGGGGCAAAGATGCAAGTTACATGAAGTTTAGATGCCCTCATATGACCGGTGATGTCGATTGTCCTTTTGGTAGCAACTGGTGTTCAACTTCAAATTACGGACTTACGCTAAAGCTAAATTACAGGAAAAATCCAAGGATTCATGGATATCCATTAAGGGATTCAAAAGCCTGGAAAAAACTTTATAACAAACGGACATCTGTAGAAAGATTGAATGCACGTCTGAAAGAGAATCTGAATGTAGATGGAATCAGATCAAATGGAATTAAGAAAGCGCTTATGCATTGTCTCTTAAATTGTATTGCACTTGTAGCTGGAACCATAGCCATAAACAAGAAATCGTAAGTTATTACTAAAGTAGCATAGAGAACTGCAAATTGGATATTCTAAGCTAAAACATCACGGATGCTTATTAAAGTGTTTTTGTTTATTTTAGCTTGAAAAGCAATTATGCAAGATTCTCA
>NZ_JBMEMN010000076.1:0-1514 GCF_049310905.1 Gudongella sp. DL1XJH-153 | reverse complement strand
AGGAGGTGAAAGTAAATGAAAGTTACCGAGGATGAAATCAAATACAGACAACTTCATACAGAAGGCTGCCCGCAAAAGGTACCTGCGGAACAGGGAGAATATGCAGGAGCGTATGATTCATCGAGGATAACTGATAACAACATCACCGACACAAACCTGTTGGAAGACCAATTGCTGGAAAAGATAATAGACCGAGACAACATGAACAAAGCATTCAAGAAGGTCAAGAAAAACAAGGGAGCTGCAGGAATCGATGACATGGGGATAGATGAACTTCTAGACCATCTCAAAGAAAATGGCAAGGACCTTGTGGAGGCAATACAGGCCGGCAAATACCGGCCAAAACCGGTCAAAAGGGTAGAAATACCGAAAGAAGAAAAAGGGAAAACACGGAAGCTTGGAATACCGACAGTGGTGGACCGGGTTGTTCAGCAAGCAATATCCCAAGAACTGACGCCGATATTCGAGGAACAATTCTCAGACAACAGTTTTGGATTCAGGCCAGGAAGAAGCGCCCACGGAGCCATGAAAAGGTGCAAAGAATTCATAGACGACGGATACAAATACGTGGTAGACATGGACCTTGAGAAATATTTTGACACAGTAAATCAAAGCAAATTGATAGAGGTGTTGTCAAGGACCATAAAGGATGGCAGAGTGATCTCGTTAATCCATAAATATCTAAGAGCCGGAGTCGTAGAAAAGCACACATTCAGAGAAACAGGTCAAGGCGTAGCCCAGGGAGGCCCCTTAAGTCCTCTTCTTAGCAACATCATGCTAAATGAACTGGACAAGGAGCTAGAGAAGAGAGGGCACAGATTTGTACGATATGCAGACGACCTTACGATATTTGTAAGGAGTCGAAAGAGTGCAAAAAGAACCCTTAGAAACATCCAGCCATTCATAGAAAAGAAGCTGTTTCTTAAAATCAATGAAGAGAAAACAGCAACCGGATACGTAGGAAGAATCAAATTCCTAGGATTCGGATTCTATGTATACAAGGGAAAGGGAAGATTTAGGGTGCATCCAAAAGCCATAAAGAAAATGAAATCCAGAATCAAGGAACTGACAGCCAGAAGCCATGGCCTCAGTAACATCGAAAGGCCCAAGAAACTAAGACAATATATAGTGGGCTGGGTCAACTACTTCAAGATAGCAGACATGAAATCGCTACTTAAAGGAGTGGACCAATGGATGAGGAGAAGAATTCGGATGGTTATCTGGAAGCAGTGGAAGAAAGTCAGCACAAAATTCAATAATCTCAGGAAACTCGGTATAGAAAAAGGCAAAGCATGGGAGTTTGCAAACACAAGAAAAGGCTACTGGCGAATCGCCAATAGCCCCATTCTAGCTAGGTCTATCTCAAATGATAAACTGAGTCAACGTAACTACCTATTCTTCTTTGATTATTACAAGCAGGTATGTGTAAACTAGAGAAGCGCCGTATACGGAACCGTACGTACGGTGCTGTGAGAGGTCGGTAGATGAAATAATCATCTACCTCCTACTCGATT
>NZ_JBMEMN010000075.1:0-1594 GCF_049310905.1 Gudongella sp. DL1XJH-153 | reverse complement strand
TGGGGGTGCGGATGTTTTTTTGGACTCTTTTTAGACAATTCCAAGACTTTTCCGGTAAGCTTTTATGCTCTTGCCCCCGAGTTTCATTTTAACTCTGTCATTATTGTACCATTTTAAATACTGATCAAGGATTCTTGTAAAGTCCTCGATGCTAATATTACTCCATTTACGATTGTAGAACATCTCGTTTTTGATTCTTCCGAAAAAGCCTTCACAAGCAGCATTATCAGGGGTGTATCCTTTCTTTGACATGGACCGCTTCAGTCCAGCCTTTTCTATTAAATTAATCCAGCCTGGCCAGCGGTAATGGCTCCCCCTATCAGAGTGAATAATGGGAGTCTCTCCTTCAACCAAAGTGTTTATTGCTGATTCAAGCATGCTGGTAGTCATCTCAGCATCAGGTTGATTGGATATGCTCCATTGAACAACCTTTCCATCAAAGCAATCTATGATTGGTGAAAGATATACTTTCCCTGCCGGTAATCTAAATTCTGTAATATCCGTTAACCATTTGCTGTTTGGCTTATCTGCAGTAAAATCGCGTTTGATCATATTAGCAGGTGCTGGGGAGAGCTCGCCCTTGTAAGAGTTGTATTTCCTGGTTTTCTTTGTTTTTACAACCAAGTCTTCTTCTCTCATTAGACGACGAACTACTTTTTCTGATACACAGATCCCTTGGTTCTTTAATATCTTATGAATACGTCTATAGCCATAGCACTTGTAGTTATTATTGAACAAGTGAATGATTTCTTCTTTAGTTTTGTCGTATTTAGTGTTTATACCTTTAGCAGACCGCTGATAGTAGTAGCTACTTTTCACTAACTGTAGGGAATTGAGTAGCTCTTTTAATGGGTACTTTGTTCTTAGGGCATCAATCAGGATTGTCTTTTCTTTGTTTGTCAGATTGGCTAGACTGATGCCCGGATCTTTTTTTATTAGTTCAGCGGCTCCTTCAAGCAAATCTTTTTCCATACGAAGCTTGGATACTTCCATTTTCAATGCCTCAACTTCATCTTCAAGCTTATCCTTAACTACATCAAGATCTTTGTCCATTGGTATATGCAACTCCTCTTGAAGCAGCTCCTTTTTCCACTTGTAAAGTGTTCTACGATGAACATTGTGGGTTTCTGCAACCACTAAAGCGCTTTCTTTTCGGTAACAGAAGTCAGAGACTGCTTGTATTTTATCCTCTTGTGAGTATTGTATCCTATTTTTATAGATTTTTCTCTCTTCTGGGACAATTTGTGCAACCCATTTTCGAAGAGTTTCCCTTGAAGGATATCCCAATGTTTTGACAGTTCTAGTATAGTTTTTGCCGTTTTTCAGATAATACTCAACTGCTTTATTTATCTCTTCTTCAGTAAATTTAGGTTTCACTTTACATGGTTCATTTTCCTTACCATCAACTAGTTGTTGTTGATATTCAGCATACCACTCTTTTAGAGTTCGATAATTTGGATATCCCAAAACTCGTATAACATCAGCAACACATTTATTATGTTTTAAGTATAGATCTATTGCTCTGTTTCTCTCTTCTCTGGAATACATAGACACCCTCCTAGACTATTTGTCCAAGATTTTGTCCGCATCCCCA
>NZ_JBMEMN010000074.1:0-1662 GCF_049310905.1 Gudongella sp. DL1XJH-153 | reverse complement strand
TGAACCTAGATAACTAAACAGTTGTGAGAACTTTGAATAAACCAAGAATCAATTTTTTAAAAACAAATAATATTGAGCTAGACAAACTTTTAATGAGAGTTTGATCCTGGCTCAGGACGAACGCTGGCGGCGTGCCTAACACATGCAAGTCGAGCGAAGTGATTTTCGATGAAATTTTCGGATGGATTCTTAAATCATCTTAGCGGCGAACGGGTGAGTAACGCGTGAGAAACCTGCCTTTCACAAAGGGATAGCCTCGGGAAACTGGGATTAATACCTTATGACACTTTAACCTCGCATGAGGAATAAGTTAAAGCGTAAAGCGGTGAAAGATGGTCTCGCGTCCTATTAGCTAGTTGGTGAGGTAACGGCTCACCAAGGCCATGATAGGTAGCCGGCCTGAGAGGGTGAACGGCCACACTGGAACTGAGACACGGTCCAGACTCCTACGGGAGGCAGCAGTGGGGAATATTGCACAATGGAGGAAACTCTGATGCAGCGACGCCGCGTGAATGATGAAGGCCTTCGGGTCGTAAAATTCTGTCCTTGGGGAAGATAATGACGGTACCCAAGGAGGAAGCCCCGGCTAACTACGTGCCAGCAGCCGCGGTAATACGTAGGGGGCAAGCGTTGTCCGGAATTATTGGGCGTAAAGGGTTCGCAGGCGGTCTGATAAGTCAGATGTGAAAGGCAATGGCTCAACCATTGTAAGCATTTGAAACTGTCAGACTTGAGTTAAGGAGAGGAAAGTGGAATTCCTAGTGTAGCGGTGAAATGCGTAGATATTAGGAGGAATACCAGTGGCGAAGGCGACTTTCTGGACTTATACTGACGCTGAGGAACGAAAGCGTGGGGAGCAAACAGGATTAGATACCCTGGTAGTCCACGCCGTAAACGATGAGTGCTAGGTGTTGGGGGTCAAACCTCGGTGCCGCAGCTAACGCATTAAGCACTCCGCCTGGGGAGTACGTACGCAAGTATGAAACTCAAAGGAATTGACGGGGACCCGCACAAGCAGCGGAGCATGTGGTTTAATTCGAAGCAACGCGAAGAACCTTACCAGGGCTTGACATGCCACTGACCGCGCCAGAGATGGTGTTTTACCTTCGGGTACAGTGGACACAGGTGGTGCATGGTTGTCGTCAGCTCGTGTCGTGAGATGTTGGGTTAAGTCCCGCAACGAGCGCAACCCCTATTTTTAGTTGCCATCATTAAGTTGGGCACTCTAGAGAGACTGCCGATGACAAATCGGAGGAAGGTGGGGATGACGTCAAATCATCATGCCCTTTATGCCCTGGGCTACACACGTGCTACAATGGTCGGTACAGCGAGGAGCAAACCAGCGATGGCAAGCAAATCTCTAAAAGCCGATCCCAGTTCGGATTGCAGGCTGCAACTCGCCTGCATGAAGTCGGAGTTGCTAGTAATCGCGGATCAGAATGTCGCGGTGAATGCGTTCCCGGGTCTTGTACACACCGCCCGTCACACCATGGGAGTTGTCAATACCCGAAGCCAGTGAGCTAACCAGTAATGGAGGCAGCTGTCGAAGGTAGGGGCGATGACTGGGGTGAAGTCGTAACAAGGTAGCCGTATCGGAAGGTGCGGCTGGATCACCTCCTTTCTAAGGAAGATAATTCAAGTTCTCACACACTGTTTGTTATA
>NZ_JBMEMN010000073.1:0-1688 GCF_049310905.1 Gudongella sp. DL1XJH-153 | reverse complement strand
GGACTGCCTATTCCAGAAAAGCTCCGCGATGTTTTGGAACAACTTAAAGACGGTGGAGATAAAGATGGAACAAAGTAATAAATGATTTTGCCATTTGAGCATTCTTTGCATATGTAAGTTATGGAGGTGTTCAAATGGTATTTATTCATTGTAGCTATTGCGAAGAACCATTATGCGTTATCAATTACAACTTACTACTCAGTGACAAAATGGTGATCAGGAACTATCAAGAGGAATGTCCATGCTGCCACAAAACTCTAGACTTCTATTGGCATGAAAACAGCGATCAGATTTTTGATGAAGGAAAACTGGATTAGCTGTATAAAATGTCATCCCCTTCGCATAATGCTTTTGGAGGGGATGAAAGTGACCAGAATTAAATGCCATTGTGGTGCGACGTTAATCTTAGTGAAGTATTTAATGCACTTAGAAGGGAGTTTAACATTTAGAGATTATTATGGCACATGCCCGGTTTGCGGGAAAGAAAATCAGACAAGAGATTTAAATGAAGACGACATAACTGCTCAAGAATACCTATTCTAGTAGAAGCGTCATAGGCCAAGCCTGTGGCGTTTTTATTTTTCTATAGATTGCAACAAATCGTAGGAGGGAAAAACTATGAACCTTAAAAAACTAATCTTTACAGAAAACGAATGTTATAAAGCAGGTAGAAAAATCAAGCCCAAAGGCATAATGGTCCACAGCACCGGAGCTAACAATCCATATCTACGTAGATACGTTGGTCCAGATGATGGCATCTTGGGAGAAAACCAGTATAACAATCATTGGAATCAGCATAGACCCAGCGGCAGACAAGTCTGTGTCCATGCCTTTATCGGAAAACTTAAAAATGGTACCATCGCTACCTATCAGACCCTGCCATGGGATCATAGAGGCTGGCATGCAGGTGGTGACGCCAACAATAGTCACATCGGATTTGAGATCTGCGAAGACAACCTGTCCGACGTCTCTTATTTCAATGCAGTTTATAAAGAAGCCACTGAGCTTTGTGCGCACCTTTGTAAACTCTATGACCTGACGGAGAAAGACATCATTGGCCACTATGAAGGCTATCAAAAGAAAATCGCAAGCAATCATGGAGATCCTCGTCACTGGTTTTCTAGGCATGGTAAGAGTATGGATACTTTAAGGGCTGATGTTAAAAAGCTACTGACGGCTCCTACTCCTTCCACTACCCCGCCTCAGAAGCTTTACAGGGTTCAGGTCGGGGCTTACAGCGTCAAGTCCAATGCTGATGCTATGCTGGCCAAAGTAAAAGCTGCAGGCTTTACAGATGCCTTTATCAAAGCTGAATAATTAACTCTTTGCCGCTGGGTGCTTTTCTTGCACTTGGCGGCATTTTTTTATTTTTCAGTACTCAATATGCCCTCTTCTGTCCTGTGAATGGTGAGAGGGATTTCTACCCTCCGATTGGAGGATTAATAATGACTGGAGAACAAAAAAATCAAATAGCTGACCTTAGGGCTAAAGGGTTTGGGTATGCAACAATCGCTCAAGCCCTGGGTCTTCCAAAAAGTACTGTTACTTCCCACTGCCAAAGAAATAAGCTAGGAGGGATCAAGGCCAATCACTCAACTACAGTTACTCCCGATAAGGAATACTGTAAACACTGCGGTAAGGAGCTTATACAGATCTCAGGAAAAAAGAAATTGAAATTCTGTAACCAA
>NZ_JBMEMN010000072.1:0-1698 GCF_049310905.1 Gudongella sp. DL1XJH-153 | reverse complement strand
GAGGCCACTGAAAAAGTGAAAAAATATTTGGGAAAAGTCCTTAAGCAAAAAGGACTTTTCTTTTTTTTGTCGAATAAATATAGTATAAGAAAATAACATTGGGAGGTCTTTGCTATGCTTGATTCGCAAATAAAAATGTCTACCAGTTCATATCAGCAGCTTTATGATTTGATAGTTGACGAAAATCATCAGCTTAGAAAGCTACATGACATCATTGATTATTCATTTGTACACGAGGAATTGCGACATACCTATAGTGAAAATATGGGTCGTAAAGCCGTAGAACCTATAGTTTTGTTTAAGTATCTGATGCTCAAAGTCATTTATGAACTGTCAGATGTAGACGTAGTTAAGCGCTCTAAAACGGACATGGCCTTTAAATTTTTCTTGGATATGGCTCCCGAGGAAGAAGTTATAGACCCCAGTCTACTGACCAAGTTCAGGAAACTTAGGTTAAAGGATGAAAAATTGCTTAATCAATTGCTGGCTAGAACGATTATCCTGGCCAAGGAGAAGGATCTTCTGAAAAATCATACTCTGATAGTTGATTCGACCCATACGAAATCAAGGTACAACAAAAAGTCCGCAAGGACCATATTGCTTGAACAAGCGAAAAAGGTCAGGAGGCAACTGTATCAAATAGATGAGAACCTAAGAGACAAACTACCTACCAAGCCAACTAACTCTGGAGTTCTCGAGGATACGATTGCCTACTGCGAAAAATTGGTTGAATTCGTTGAGAAGAAGGATGAGTTTCAATATGCACAGAAGCTAATGGAGCAGAAGAATCTGTTGAAGGAATTTACCCTGGATCATACCGAGGCATTGAAAGAATCTTATGACGAAGATGCCCGTGTAGGTCATAAATCATACGATGAATCATTTTTTGGTTACAAGACACATATAGGAATGACCCCTGAAAGAATAATAGCAGTGGCTCATGTAACCTCTGGTGAAAAGAATGATGGTAAACAGCTGAAAGATTTGATAAGAATTTCTGAGGAAAATGGCTATGGAGTAGATGAAATAATTGGTGATGCTGCCTATTCAGAAAGGGAAAACATAGAGTATGCAAAAGAAAATGATATTATATTGATTTCAAAACTGAACAGAGCCATAACCCATTCCAATAAAAAAAGCAAAATCGGATTTGAATTCAACAAAGATGCAAACACATACCAATGCCCAGGTGGACACCTGAGCATCAAGAAAGTAAATAAAAGACCAAGGCAAAATGCCGTTGATGGAAAAGGTGATGTTGAAACATACTTTTTCGATGTAGAGAAATGTAGGGAATGCAGCCTTAGAAAAGGTTGTTACAAGGACGGGGCAAACACCAAGTCACATTCGATTTCATTAAAATCAAATACCCACCTTGAATATATGGTCTTTCAGGAAACAGATTTTTTCAAGGAAAGAGCCAAGGAGCGGTATAAAATTGAAGCAAAGAACAGTGAACTTAAACATAGCCATGGATTTGAAGTTGCATCAGGTTCAGGCCTTGTTGGCATGCGCTTACAATCAGCTGTAACAATGTTCACGGTAAATCTTAAGAGGATACTGAAGCTACTTGATGAAAAAGAAGCATAAAAAAGACAGGATTCCATAGGTAAAAACCTAAAATGGAATTCTGTCTTTTAATATTTACTTATCACACTGAATAGCACTGTTTAAAGTATACTTTTTCAGTGGCCTCGC
>NZ_JBMEMN010000071.1:0-1840 GCF_049310905.1 Gudongella sp. DL1XJH-153 | reverse complement strand
GGTAGTGTCAAGTTTATCCCTTTAAAATAGCTATAAAATATTGTAATTTCAATAGTTATCAAAAAAAGATAACGACACCCCCTGTTTTTTTGTATAATTGAGTCATCACACAACAATTAACTAAAAAAGGATGTGTCGTTATGAACTCAATTATACTATTTTTACTTACCTATATTCAATACCTGCATAAGCAGATTAATGAACTTTTATTGTTTATTTCTAAATTCATTCCTCTTAATCAATTTTCCTTTGAGGATTCCACAAGTCCAAAATACCAGAAATTCAAGGTTGATGAACTTCCTGTCATCATCAAGTTCGAAAAACAGGACTACCAATTCCTTCTTAAGTATTATCTCTGGAAGTACAAGAAACCTCTTAGGCCTGTATCCAGAAAAAACGGAACTCCTGTCTTAAAATCTACTGTATGCCCTAGATGCAACGCACCTCATGAGTATATCTATGCCAACAATGGTTCTGCTGGACAATTTCTTTGCAAGGTTTGCAACGAACGTTTCCAGAATCATTCTACTATTCCTAAGCCTCTTGTTCTTAAGTGTCCTTATTGCGGGAACACCCTTGATCACAAGAAAAGCAGGCTTCACTTTAATATCCACAAGTGTACCAATGATGCTTGTTCCTATTACAAGTCCAACCTTCGCAATCTTCCAAAGGATTTGCCATCTTCTGAGAGATACAAGTTCAAACTAAGATACATATATCGGGAATTTGTTATGGATTTCTTTAAAATGGATCTTTATGCTCTTCCCAAATGGGCTACTTCCTTTAACTTTAGAAGGAACAATGCTCATATTATGGGCCTTGCTCTTACTTATCACGTGAATCTTGGCTTATCTCTTAGAAAAACTTCCCACGCTCTCAAAGAGGTTCACGGCATTAATATCTCTCACACTATGGTTGCCAATTATGCCAAAACTGCCGCTGTAATCATCAAGCCTTTCGTGGATACTTTTGACTACAGCCCTTCGGGGCTGCTTACAGCTGATGAAACCTACATTAAGGTTAAAGGTCTTAAAGGATATGTTTGGCTCATTGCTGATAAGGTAACCAGATCTATCCTAGGCTATCAGGTTTCCGATAATCGTGGCGTTGCCCCTTGCATACTAACCATGAGGATGGCTATGGATAAATTTAAATCTTGGTCTTCTGATCAACTTAAATCTATCAAGTTTGTTGCTGATGGCTATTCTGCATATCCTCTTGCTGCTCAACAGTTTAACCTTAGAGGTATTCCCCTTACTGTTACTCAGGTTATCGGATTAACTAATGATGATGCTGTATCCAAGGAGTATCGTCCCTTTAAACAGGTCATCGAAAGGCTTAACAGGACTTTCAAGTCTTCTTACAGGGTAACCTGTGGCTATGACAATGAAAAGGGCGCCGAGCTTGGTGTAGTCCTTTGGGTTGCCTATTACAACTTTCTCAGGCCTCACAAACTTCACAAATGGAAAAGAGGGCTTAATGAGGTTCAAATGCTTTCTAATGCTGATAACATGCCTGGCAAATGGCAACTACTCCTCTACCAGGGTCAACAAATCATCCTCCAACAACAAAATGCTAGATCCTTATCTTGATTCATTGTCCTTAGAGCTGGGTCAGTTCAATCCCAATCTCTGATTGGCTTGTTCTTGACGGCTAGGATAACAATGCTAAAATGCTGCGATGCAACAGAGAAAAATGATTATCTATTGCCCTTTTTCGCTGGTTGTAATACGTCGGAGCATTGTTTGCTGTGCAGTCAAGAAGATTGAACTTCAATATTATCCTCTAAGTAGTAGCTATTCATTGTAGTTCTTCTTTTCATAAGCTACTTTACACTATC
>NZ_JBMEMN010000070.1:0-1875 GCF_049310905.1 Gudongella sp. DL1XJH-153 | reverse complement strand
TATTACTCGAAAAGTGCGTACCTTTTTTAGTTCTTCGTGATTTTTAAAATATTTTTGACCTGTTTATGTTTTAGTATCTGATAGTCAGTCCTAAAGCCAAAGGCATCGTGCAATGCATCGGTGAAATCATCTCTAACATAGGTCGGAATCAAGCCTTCACCAGGTATCTCGTAAAAGTTCATGTCCCTTAATCCCTTGATTATCTCACAGGTTGTAAACTTGCTGTCAAGAGCCTTTTCAAGGTACCTGTACACAACCAAGGACAAGAAGCATGTTGTAAAGTGAGCCTGAATCCTTTCATCTCGACTTAGGTAGACCGGTCTTGACTTGAATTCACTTTTCATGATTCTGAAGCATTCCTCGATTTCCCACCTTCTGTGATTGACGCTGATTATGTCACTGACCTCATCCTCCAGATTTGTACATACAGCATAGAATCCATCATACATGGCTTCCTTGGAAATCAGAGTCTTGTTTATGCTAAACAGTTCCTTCTCAGCAACCTCACCATCAGTGGTCACGTTGGTCTTCTCGATAAACCTCTTGAAATCATTGGAACCGGACTTTTTGATCTTTGCTGGATTCTTTTCAATTACATCAACAGCCCTTTGTATTTGATTTTCTCTGATCTGCATTTTGTAATTCCTGTATTTCAGTGAAAAGGTGACAATCAGCCTTTGCTCCAGACCATTCTCATTGATCCACCTTTCCTTGAAGAAGGTCTTTGAATAATCCTTCTGCTCGTCCAGTTTGGAAATATCATAAGTCTTCATATCGCCAGCATACATCCATCCCTTAGGGTCAAGAGCCCATTCCTTGAGATAGTCCTTAAGCATCTTGACAGATTGAGTAGTGATAAAGGCCCTGCTGCCTATATCGTTAAACTTCCTGTTTTCAACGGATGAAAGACCAGCATCTGTGCAAACCACAAACTTTGAAAGTTTGAAATCAGAGAGAATTCTCTTTTCCAAAGGTTTAAGGGTCTTCTGTTCATTGGTCCTTCCGCTATGTATGTCAAAAGCAAGAGGGATACCATCACCATCCATAAACAGACCCATTTGAACAATGGGGTTGGGTTTGTGGTCCTTGGAATGACCATACTCCCTTAAACCAGACTCCTCCTCAATCTCAAAGAAATAGTTGGTGCAATCATAATAAAGGACCCCAGTGTTCCTCTTTGAAAGCTTTAGACTGTTCTTGTACAGCTCAGATTGGATAAAATCAGTCTCCTTTGAAATGACATCAAGAGCCCTGTATACATGTTGAATATCAAAGTCAGGCTGCTCTATGAACCTGGAAGAGAGATCAAATGTGGCAAGCTTGGATGATGGGAAAATAATCCTCCCATACACAAGTCTCGAAAGAATAGAATCCAGATTGAAGGCAAATCTGTACTTTTTGGATATGGACTCAGAGATGTTTTGGATACCCAACTGATGGTATATTTTCTGAAGAAACAGGTATCCACCGTTAAAAAGCCTCTGCTGCCCTGGATTGATCTGTTTAGAAGGAGAATACCTTACCAGAACATCATTTTTTTCATCCTTCTCTTTCTTGTTCAATTCCTCGATATACCCCTTAGCCCACTGGACAGGGTCCTTGCCACCCAGCTTCTTAAGAAGTTCATCATGAGTACCAAGCTTTTCTACAATCTTAGTTGTTCTTTTTCCATTGGAGTAATAGTCCTTAATAACATAATATGAAGCAGCATTCTTGGATTCACTGACTTTCAACCTCATAAAAACCCCTCCCATATAGTATTATTATACCACATGGCGAAAAGGTACGCAATATAAAAATGGCAAAAAAATAATAAAAAGCCGATAATTTCAAGGCTTTCAAGGGTTATATCTTTATTAAACTGTCAAACTCCCG
>NZ_JBMEMN010000069.1:0-1885 GCF_049310905.1 Gudongella sp. DL1XJH-153 | reverse complement strand
GGGGTAATCGGGAAATGACCGATTTTACCCTCACAAACAAAAAATGAAGAGAACCCGTAAGATTCTGGGCTTTTTAAAAAGGTCTCCAGTCCTATTGGGTTCTCTTTTTGTATCCGGCTTACTATTTTTGGGTACACTAAATAAAGGTATTCGTTTTGTGTTGCAGCATTTTTCTTAAGCGGCTACTTCAGCGGTTTTACCTTCAAATTCTTTGATTTCTCCGTTTTTGAATCGATGGTATTTATTCAGGTTTCGCCCTAATATGTACACCATGAATTCTTTATAGACCTTTTCAGAGGAGCGGTAATTGAATCGTCTGAACTTGTCGTTCTCTTTGATGTCCCCAAAATGTCCTTCGGTCTGGATTGACCGGATCTGACGGTTGAGGACACCTTTATCGCTTTGTATGTTATGATGGGATTTGGCTTTAAGCTCTTCCCAAACCTCATTGACTTTCATGGTCTTATTCTTGCAGGCATCTTTTTCTTCGTCGTATTGATATAGGCATTGTGCTTTGAGTGTACAGCCATTGCAATCGCTGCAGGCGTATACTTCGAAGGATCTTTTCAATCCGCCTTGATTTCGGACTTCTGTTCTTTCATGAACCAGTTTTCTGCCATCACTGCACAGGTACCCACCTTCCACCTTCGCCATGTTGTAATGCTTGCCGATGTCGTTTTTGTAGGCTCTTGTCTTCATCTTTTCATGGGTCTGCAGTTTGATGTAGCTCTCGATGCCTTCTTCTTTGAGATATATGAGGTTTTGTTCACTGCTGTATCCACTGTCTGCAGTGACTTCTTCCAGTTGCCGGCCGAAGGCAGCCTTATGCTTTTCCAGCACTGGAATCAGGGTGTTGTAATCTGTGCGGTCGTTACTGATGTGGGTGTGGATGATGAAGTAGTTTTCCACAGCGATCTGTACGTTATAAGCTGGTTTGAGTTGCCCGTTTTTCATGTGGTCGTCCTTCATGCGCATGAAGGTTGCCTCCAGATCCGTCTTGGAATAGCTGTTTCGGTCTGTTCCCAGGATCTTAAAGTGTTTCTGGTATTTGAGCAGGCGCCTTGCGCATTCTTCGATCTGTTCATAGAGCTTTTGGAGTTCGGATTTGTGCTGTCCTTTCCCCGCGACAAAGACCAGACCTTCTCCCTGAGCTACTTTCGTGATATTCACCTGCAATTTCATGAGCGCCAAAGGGCAGATGTTGTCGATCTCCAGGAGCGTGTTGTTGGAGATTTTCTTCTGGTCCATTTTCTTTCGCTCTCGATTCTTCTGGATGACTTCCCGAACCTTGTCCATCCCTTCGATAATGAACATCTTTTCTTGGACCAAGCCATACTTCTTATGGTAACCGGCGCTGGTGATTATCGCATTGTACTTGGAATATAATTCATCGATGGTATCGAGAAGTCCAGCCAAACGATAGTTTACACTTCCACGCCAAACGAATGTATAACGATTGGCGTTAGCTTCGATTTTAGTGCCGTCTATGAACAAGCGCTTCATCGTTACAAACCCTTCCCGGTGAAGTCGTTTGACGAATTGGTAGTGCAGATCATCCAGAATTTCAGCGCTGAGTTTGTTGTTTATGAAATCATAGAAAGCATCTCGCCTGGGTTTTTCACCCTTGGAAAGCCAAAGAAATGCGATGTCCCTTTCACACAGTTCTACAATGCGGTCAACTGCTTTGACTCCTCTCATGTTTGCATAGGTGAGTACTGCAAACATCATAATCGGATTATAGCCTTTTCTTCCCTTGGTTGAATATCTGGCCGTTAGGCCAGAAAAGTCCAGATCCTCCATCACTTTTTTTAGGGTATAGACGGGGTCGTCTGCTGGTAATCCGATTTGATACAGATTGAAGTTGATTGCTTGTTGCCCTATTTCG
>NZ_JBMEMN010000068.1:0-1898 GCF_049310905.1 Gudongella sp. DL1XJH-153 | reverse complement strand
CGTCGAGTAGACTCTGTCTCGACTCCCTCCTTTCAAAGGAAATTCTTTGTATGTGGAGGGTTGAGTCTCAAGAACCCCTCACAGAACCGTACGTGCCCAATTAAGGCATACGGCTCTTCAGTAAGCCTTTCGCCTAAAAAGCACTTGTAAGATATACTTTAGGGTATTCAAGTGGATGAATTTTTAGGATTGCATAATATTTTCCCCAGGTTAACCACTCTGATTGATCACGTCTTTTCTTAGCTCTACACAGCTCATTCTTCACATATAAGAAGAACTTCTTCATGCCTATGTAGTTGCCGTAGATTCCATAATACCTGTAGTGACCTTGGAGTTTAATATTCAGTCTCCTTATCGTTTCTGGGATGCTTTCGTGCATATTTTCCCTCAACCACTTCTTTACCGCTTCTTTCTTCTGTCTCAACTTCTTCTTGCTCGTTCTGTGCAACACGCAGTATTTGCCCCAGTGACTTTTGGCATTGTAGTGCGTAAATCCTAGGAAGTCAAAGGATTCCTTTGTACCTCTGAATCTCCCGTAGGGGATTATCTTGCTTTTGTCTTCTGCTATCTCCAGCCCGAACTTCTTTAATCTTTCTCTTAGAAGGTTGAAAAACTTATGTGCTTCGTTTTCGTATTGAAACATGCAGACAAAATCATCTGCATATCTTACCATGTACATCTCGCCTTTAAACTCCCGATTTTTGATGTAGTCAAACCATAGGTCCAGTACATAGTGCAGGTATACATTTGCCATAATAGGCGAAATTAGTCCTCCTTGAACTGTTCCCTTGTCTGTTTCCAGTCGTTTTCCCTCTTCCATGACACCACCTATTAGAAATCTCTTGATGTATCTAAGAAAGTTCTTGTCAGCTATGTCGTGTTCCAGAAATGCCATCATCCAGTCGTGGCTAATGTTATCAAAGAATCCTTTGATATCAACATCTACCACATAATTTACCTTGTCTGCCATTATGTGCTTGTTTACCTTCTGAATGGCATCATGACAACTTCGATTTGGTCTGAATCCATATGAGAACTCTTTGAATTTTGGCTCATAGATTCCTTCAAGTATCTCCTTGAATGTTCCCTGCACAAGTTTGTCTTCAAATGAAGGTATCCCCAATCCCCTGACTTTGCCATCACCTTTCGGTATGTAGGCTCTTCTTACCGGATAAGGTCTATACGAGAACTTCTTCATCCTTGAGAGCAAGTCATCCAAATTCTCTTCCAGTTTCTCACCATACATTTCCTTTGTCACCTGGTCGATTCCTACGGCTTTTTTCCTCGGTTGCTTTTGATATATCTCTCTTAGTGTATCTTTATTGACATATCTCATCAGCGATTGTACTTTTTCATGTTTCTCTACAAAATTGGCTATTTCCGCTTTCTCATTTTCCATAGACATTTGCCTCTTAGTGCCTCCTATGTTTTGTTTGCAGAAGCTTCTTACTGTTAGTCCCTTTCCTCCAGTGTCATTACTACTTTCATTGGTACTATGGACTAATCCGACTCCCCAGTGGTCTTCGTCTGCACTCACCATTGCATTGGCCGATGCTTCCTACTGCTCTTTTGCAGAACCACCCGGGTCTCCCAGGTATGCCAGATATCTCATTGTCAGGTATGCCGTGCTCTCGGATCCCGGTATGTTTTCATAATCTCGCTTAACGATTAATCCTTGTTGATGACCCATGGAGGTATAAAGCCATCCCATACAATCGATAATATAACGGAACTCTATCACTTCACGCTTTTGCATTACGGCCTTCCTGCTCCCTGTCCTACGCTTAAACCTTATCGTTGGCCTTTAAGGCTCCAAGAACTCGGTACTGGCGACTTGCTAGGTCTTACCAGGCTGGATTCCCACCAGCTAAATATCTGTCACCGAACTGGCGCACACC
>NZ_JBMEMN010000067.1:0-1966 GCF_049310905.1 Gudongella sp. DL1XJH-153 | reverse complement strand
AGAAAATAGATTACATAGAATACAATACTGACCATCCAGTAGACAAGATTCTTTCCCATAAATTTCTTACACTCCTTTATTATCTGTAACACATTTAAATACTTACGTGACTTCAAATAAAAAAGATTCTGTTTCTAATCTATTCATAGAAATCTGTTGATTAATTTACACATCCTTCTTGCAGTAGTATAAAATTAGTATTCTTAACTATCCTCATTCTGATCTCTTAATGAAGCATTATAAGCAATTAGTTTTTATGTCATGAAATACAAACCAATCAGTATTGCTCCCATAAGAACTATTACTATCACGATTGTTAGTCCCCACTTCACAGCAAAATAGACCCACCTTATCGGAAATTTAGATGTACTTTCTCCTCTGCCGGGAAGGTATAGTTAATTACTAAGGTTCTCAATATACTCCAGTGCCTTGTCATAGGGTTTTATTGGATGATCCCATATTTGATGACCAACACCTTCTAATTCTATAAACTCATATTCCTTCCCATATCTTTCCATTTGGTTAATAAACTCATATACTTGAGCTATTGGGCAATGCTCAACATCTTCTTTTCCGTGTATCATTAAAAAGGGTATATCAATTTCATTCGCCCACATGGTTGCAGAACGTTTTACATATCCTTCAAGATTTTCTTCCGGTGATCCCAATCCGATAGTGTTCTCGTAAAAACCGCTGGCTCTTTCATAGTAGTAATAGTTGAATAGCAATGAGTATAGTCCTGACAAAATCGCACCACCTCTTACTCCTTCAACATGTTCTCTTGCCATTAACAGAGCCATAAGACCACCTCGAGAGTTACCAATTAAATATATATCATTTTCATCAACATAATCTAATTTTTTAGCCAGCTCAATCATGTTTTTTACATCATTAAGGTCTCCACCACCCAGCTCATCCTTGCCAATTGCTCCACCTCTATATTGAGGTGCAATCACCACATAGCCCTTTCTGGCAATTTCTGAGTAGGCACTATCTCCAGTAATGGTTTCACGCCAATATTCATTTCCATATCCACCACGCAAAACTACAATAAGTGGAAGCTTGGTCTTATCATCAGCTGGTCTGGTCATATATCCGAAAACTTCAAGTCCATCACTCATATAGGTTATTTTCGACATGACAATATCATCATGTTCTGCTCCTCCATCTATCAGTTGCTCATCTACTATTTTGGCATCATCAATGTGGCCTTTTTCTTTAAACCACCCTACGATATCACTTGTATCCCTAACAAACCCATTAAAAATTTTATCGTCTTCAATATAAATATCCCAGTAATCAATGAAATTATATTCTTCACCATCTGAACTGATTAGTGTATAAGATATTTTATACTGCTTTGTAGTCAAAACATCTGTGTTCTGAATTTCATTCTCCAGGTAAATTCCCAAATCTGTATAATCTACAATATCCAACTCCCAAAAGATCGTGGTGTAATGCTCAAACTCACCATTATAAAAAATATTGTCATCCATTTCTGAAACCACACTCAACCTATTTAGCTTTTTTTGAAAGTATTCTTTAAACTCAAATAAATCCATATCTTCATCTAAATCGTTAAGATCTAATATTGCTTCAAAAAAAACTCTGTCATCCTCTATATTCTCACAACCGACAAAAAACATTACTATAGCTAAAGTAAGAATTAGTAGCGATATACTTCTCTTTAGATATCTCATAGATCCTCCTTTGCCTATCCAGTTTATTGAAATGATTTCTAATTACATCAATCCACTTTATGAGAACAAAATGATTTAAAATCCTGTTTACAACATTATAACATTAAATCAGTTTAACTCTACCATTTTTATGAAAACATTCTTTACAGAAATAAGGAATTAATCTCTACCAAAATAACAATGGAAAAAAGAACAATCGAGTAGGAGGTAGATGATTATTTCATCTACCGACCTCTCACAGCACCGTACGTACGGTTCCGTATACG
>NZ_JBMEMN010000066.1:0-1967 GCF_049310905.1 Gudongella sp. DL1XJH-153 | reverse complement strand
CTTAAGTTTTGCAGCAAAGTGTCAAAAAAACACCTCGCAAACCCACTGTTTTCAGTGATTTGCGAGGTTTCGATTTTTGCATATTTTTGTAGTGAAACAGACCTAATTTTTAGTTTCTGAAATATTTTTTTTGATCTGCTGCAAGGTCCTTATCTTTGTTGAGAAATCAATGTTTGTAGCCTTTCCAATATCAGCTAATACCTCATCATAATAATCAAAGATGTAGTAGTTTTGGTCCACGTTTGTACAAGTACAGCTTCTAAGGCTTTCAACCATCTTTGTGATGCTGTGCTTGCCATGAGTTATGTGCTCTAGGATTCTAACCAGCACAAGTGCGATGAAGCATGTCAGAAAATGTGCTTTAATGTGGTCTTCTCTTGATACATATACAGGTCTTGTTTCCAAGTCGCTCTTGGTTACTTTAAATGAATCTTCAATTTTCCATAAACCTCTGTAAATATCAATAATCTCACTTGCTGTTTTTTCATATTCACTTGTTATCAGAACATAGTAACCATCAAAGGCCTCTTGTTCCCTAATCTTTTCTTTATCAAGCATTAAGGCACTTGCATCTGCTATCTCACCGGTTTCCTTCACAAAGCTAAGGTTCTTGACATAGCCTGCTGCACCATAGGAGGTAGAACGGTTGTAGCTTGATGGGGACTTAATAAGTGTTTTTGCTTTTTCAATAGCCTTATCCCTTTCCATCTTAGCTTTTTTTGCATATTTCTCACTGTAGAAAACTACCTGTTTCACATCAATAGTCTTTTTCTTCTTTTTGCCAGAAGTCATACTAACCCATATTTCAGCGGGATAAAGTCTTTCCTTGTACTTGTAATCATCTCCATACCATACATATCCATCATCAGATCGAATGTATTCTTTCAACTCCCTGTTAGCCCCTCTAGCTGTTTGAGAAAATACAAAGCCATCCTTAGCAGAGAGGGTATATTGAATATTATCTCCAGTAGACATGCCTTTGTCGGAGACAACAATGACCTTGCCCAGATCAAATTCTTTTTTCATTCTTGAAAAAGTAGGTCTGTAAGTTAAACAATCATTGGTGTTTCCCGGGTACAGATCATAAGTTATGGGAATGCCGTTAGTGTCCATAAACAGCCCCATTTGAACAATCGGGTTTGGGCGATGTTCCTTTGAAACGCCCTTTGCCCTAAAATCATCTTCCTTGTCAGACTCGAAATAATAGTTGGTAACATCATAATAAACCAGACTGGTATCACGGCCGTAGATGCTTTTGATTCGGTCATTGATCCATTTTTGTAGTTCATTTCCCCTATCGTTGAAAAAGCTAAGTGAACGATAGACATCATCAAGGGAATAGTTAGTTTTTTCAAAGAACTGCTCTCTGTCTTCAAAGGCTTTCTTCTTAGAAGAAGGTGACAGCAATCTAGAAAAAACAAGTAACTTCATGATGTTATTCATACTGGCTTCAATCTTTGTAGACCGTTGACGGCTGGTCAAGAACTTATCTATCTCAAGGGTGTGATAGATACTGCTGAAAGGAGCATAACCGAAATTTTTTCGGTTGTTGGTGCCGATAGGCAGCTGTTCTTGAGAATCAAAGAGAATCTTAATAGGTGCTTTCTTTAACTGAACTTCATTGTTCATTTCTTCCACAACGCCTTTAAAGTAGGCAATGGGATCATCAAAATCTTTTTCAAGCTCATCAAGGTATCCCAAAGATTGGATAGTTCTGGATTTAGTTTTCTTGGTATCCTTATCCCGAAAACTTTCAGCGATAATTAGATAAACACGATCAGGATTCTTTTTATTGATTTTCTTTAAATACATAGGCCACCTCAACTATTAGTATACACTCATTATATCACATATCTGTATGTTTTAACACATAAATATGCATAAAAAACAAAATAAAAAAAGTCTGAATCAATTCCATTCACAATGATTCAGACTCAACTATCTATTAACTTGCTGCAAAACTCCGG
>NZ_JBMEMN010000065.1:0-2043 GCF_049310905.1 Gudongella sp. DL1XJH-153 | reverse complement strand
TCTCAAGTCACTGGAAGTTTTGGTGGTTCTGACGGCGCAGTCTTTGATGTGACTATCCCTCTTACCATTGACGGTAACATTCTAACAAGAGTTATTGCACAGCTTCAGTGGAACCAAAATACCGTCACAGTTAGAAACCTTGGTGTGGCAGGAAGTTAATAGAAAGGAGGCGGTCCCTTGATTGAAATTTACGCAGGAGCAACCATGATTCAATCCGTTAAGACAGTCATCAGCTCAAACATTAGAGAAACCTTAGAGGGTGAATTTACCCTCTCATTTACTGTTATGGCGAAGTCTGCATTGGCTTTGAAAACAAAGCAAATTGCAAAACTAGATAATCAGTATTTTGAACTGGTCCAAATCAGTAAATCAATTCAAGGGAGCCTGCCGGTCTGCTCTGTTCTTTGTGAGCATGTGTCTTATCTTTTAAACCATGAAATGTATCAAATAAGCAGTTTTGACTTCACGGGTGATCCTTCAGTAGGATTATCCCAGCTCCTTGCAGGCACTCCCTTTTCAGCAGGGATTGTGGATTTTACAGAGAGCGTCACGATGAAAATCAACCAGAAGGTTTCAAGGCGAGCTGCCCTTATGCAGTTCATTGCTATTTTGGGTGGTGAAATCCAGTACGATGGCTATAGCATAAATATTCGTAGCCATAGAGGCTCCAATGATTATATCCCTGTGATGGGTTCAAAGAATGTTACAAACGTGGCTGTATCCCATGATTCCAGGGAGAATGCATCATCCTATGACATTTCATTTTTCAAACTGATGGATTTGGCTGTTGGTGATAATGTTCACATCATCTTCAATCCATTAGGAATCAATGTGAAAACCAGGATCATCTCTCTTGAATATAATCCATTCTACAGATTCAACATCCGTGTTGAGGTAGGAAGGTATCGACCCAGTATTTCTGACACCTTTTATCGCATAGAAAACTCTATTTCTAATGTAGGAAGCTCCGTGGATGATCTTCAAAACCAGGTCTATGACTTAGGCGTCTCCTACACCATTGTAAAAACGCTGTCGGTGATTGATAACAAAATTAATGTGACCTACGAAGTGGAAAAAGGCGATACCCACCAGTATCATGCCGAGTACAGCTTCACCACTGATTCCAGTGGCAGGATCACCAGCATCACCTTAGAAGATATTTTCTCAGAGCTTCTCCTTAAAGAGGTCTCTTCACTTCTGATTGATGCTGCAGCCTTTGAAGTGACCTATGCCGATGGCTCAACTGGAAGCTACACCTACTCCACCGATTCCAGTGGTAGAATTACCGCCATTGAGAAAGTTTAAGGAGGAAACCCATGAGCTATGATCGTAATTTTAATAACACCTTGGCCATCTGGACAGCTTTTGGTGGCAGAGGAAGTATTGTCCTTCCTATTCCTACCTTAAGCTGGACCAAGAAGTACTATAACAATTTTGGCTACACCCAATACGGAAGTGAAAGACAGATTAATGTCTATGATAACGGAAACGCTCAGATAGCTGTTTATTACGCCAAAACTCCCTACATGTCCTACTGGAACAAGACCACCAAACAATGGACCGTTGTCAGTGTTCCTTGGTGGAGTCATGGTCAGCCTGAAATTCTTTATGCTGCAGATGGTGTATTTATCGCAAAGATCGTGGGTCTCGCCAATATCATCGCATCCTTTGACGGTATCACCTGGCATAACGCTGGGTACTGCGCCGGAGCGCAAAATGCCATGACCTGTGGTGCTTATGATATGGACAGGGGTTCTGGTGTGGTCAGTTGGTGGTACTATAAGTCACCGGTTTATTATAGCTTTGATTTTCTGACAGAAAGAACTGCCTGGACCCTGGTCGGCTCTGATGGAACTTCAGTCCCCATCTTTAAATACCTGACTCGGCACAAAGGTTATTTTGTGGGAGTTGTTGGTGGGGACAAATCCATCGCCAGAGCAAGTACATCCAGTCCTGGAAGCTGGGTAACCACCATTCCTGAAGATGTGAATGATACTCGGTACATGTTCATTCGCTCTATCAATGGTGTGCTCTTTGTGATGA
>NZ_JBMEMN010000064.1:0-2395 GCF_049310905.1 Gudongella sp. DL1XJH-153 | reverse complement strand
GTTTATGGTAATCTAAAAATGCGATAAATGGCAGTCAAAAATACAAAAAGTAATTGCCAGTACAAACCTAACAATATACCCTATTAAGTGACTAAGCTTATAGGGGAGGAAAGGAAGTGCTGACAATTACTCAAGTCAATTATATCCGAGAACTGTTCTTTTTGGAAGGCAAAACATACTCAGAAATTTGCAAAATGACCGGAAAGAACTATCGCACCATCAAAAAATATGTTGAAATGGATGATTTCAACCAGAAACAACACAAAGCCAAAAGACCAAACAAGTCTGATCCATTAAGACCTATCATCAGAAAGTGGCTAACTGAGGATAAATCAAGGCATCACAAGCAAAGACATACTGCAAAGAGAGTCTATGACAGGCTCAAAGAAGAGCACCCTGATATCTTAAAGGTCTCAGAGAGAACCGTAAGAGACATCGTCAAGCAAGAAAAAGCAAAGGTGTTTGGCTCAGATGATGCCCATTTGCTCCTTGACCATCCAGGAGGCGAAGCTCAAGTTGACTTTGGAAGCTTTGAGGCATTTGAGAACGGAGCCAAGAAGAAGCTTCACGAGCTCATACTTTCGTTTCCAAAATCCAATGCAGGCTATGCAGTGGCAACAAGGAGTGAAACAAGAGAAGCGCTCCTTGAAGGCCTTGTCACAATATTTAATTTCATAGGCCATGTTCCAAGCTCAATTCGGTTTGACCAAATGTCATCAGCAGCCCTTAGAACCAGGGATGAAAAAGGTCTTGTCAAGGTAGCAGACCCAGTAATGCGATTCTCAACCCACTACGGATTTAGCATTAAGTTCTGCAACCCGGACAGTGGCAATGAAAAGGGGAATGTCGAAAACAAGGTGGGTACTATCAGGAGAAACCTGTTTGTACCAGAACCCACCATAACAGACCTTGATGAATTCAACAAAGAGCTACTTGAGAAGTGCCTCAAGAAAAACAAAGAGATTCACTACCGCTTCAAGGAACCCATAGAAAAACTCTTTGAAGAGGAGAAGGTCTTGATGATACCAGTTAGCAAAGTTCAATTTGATACAGCAAAGTATGAGACGAGAAAGGTAAACAAGTATGGGCTAATTGACTACTCATCATGCCGCTATTCAGTCAGTCCCAAGTATGTTGGACAATCAGTCATACTTAAGGTAAAGGCCAATGAGATAGAGATATTCTCAAAAGACCTATCGGAAAGAATCACCACTCATCAAAGACTCTTTGAAAAAGGCAGTGAGTCAATCAATTACATAGACTTTATCGACATAATCAAGGTAAGGCCAAATGCATTGAAATACTCAGGAATCTACTCACTCTTGCCAGATTCATGGCAGGTCTACCTTCAGTCCCTGGATAAGGATTCCTTTAAACAAGCCTTTGATACCCTGAAAACAATCCTCATTGAAGATGATATGGACTATGCAGACAGGGTTCTAAGGGAGACAACAAAGCATGATACAAGATCACCTGAAGCCATAGCAGTTACATACAAGAGACTTAAAGAGAACAGCATAATCTACGATGGTTCATTACACTTCCCATCAGACTTACCCCTTTACGAAGTTGATACATCCCAATACGACATACTTATGGGAGGTAACTATCAATGAGGGAAGAAATCAGCAAGTACCAAAGAAAGCTAAAGCTATCAAACAACCTCATGGAAATCTATCCAGCAATCAAAGCCGATAGCCAGGAAGAATTTCTTCTAAAGCTATTAAAGGAACTCCATGAAGACCGTGAGGAAAAGAGACGGATCAGAAATCTAAACAGTGCAGGATTCCAAGTGGTCAAATCCCTTGAAGGCTATGATTTTTCACAAATCAGATTTCCAGAATCTCTTCAGCTCCACAATGTCGAGTCCCTATCCTTCCTCCAAAAGAAGGAGAATCTGATACTCTACGGAGCAGTTGGAACAGGAAAGACACATCTGTCAGTGGCTCTTGGAGTCAAAGCAATCAACCAAGGCAAGAAAGCGGTATTCTACCGTGTACATGATCTGATTAATCAACTTGAATCAGAGGATATGAAGAAAGTTGCCAAAGTACACAAGAAAATCAACCAGGCAGACCTGTTAATACTTGATGAATGGGGTTACCTTCCCCTTCATCAAGAGGGAGCCAGACTATTGTTTGATATCATCTCATCATGCTATGAGACCAAAAGCGTCATCATCACAACCAATATTGAATTTGGCAGATGGAAAGGATTCCTGTTTGATGAAAAGCTGACAGCTGCAATAGTTGATAGGCTTGTACACCATTCACATATGTTGATATTTACAGGAAAAAGCTATCGTATGGCAAATTCATTGATGAAGTGATTAAGGTTAGTACTGGTAATTGTATTTTTGCTTGCCAAAAGTTGCAGTTTTCTATTGCCAAATACA
>NZ_JBMEMN010000063.1:0-2503 GCF_049310905.1 Gudongella sp. DL1XJH-153 | reverse complement strand
TGTTTGTGTTAACTTAAAACTGTACCACCATATTAATTGAAAACTGGTCCACCAATAAAATATAATACCCTTTAAAGAGAACTTTAGGGGGGATGGAGGTTGATTAGATTGGACCAGAAAGCAGAAATTCTAATGAGACATTTTAGAGATGGTGACTCACAGAGAAAAATCAGTGATGACTTGAAGATTTCGCGCACAACTGTAAGAAAATACATAGGTGAAGTGAATGCCAAGTTTAAGGAGTTGGATCAATTAGGCCATAATGAGGAAAAACACAGGGAGCAAATCCTCCTTCTGATAGAAGAAATTGCATCCAAGCCAAAATATGATACCAGTAGCAGAACAAAGCTTAAGCTGACAGAAGACATAATTGAAGAAATTAAGAGCATGCTCCTAAGCAATGAAAATAATCGGGCCCTAGGAAGACATAAGCAGTTGATGAAAAACACCGACATACATGAAAAGCTTCTTGAAAAAGGCTATGACATTGGATATACAACCGTCTGTAACTACATCCGAGACAACCATAATACCAAGGAGGCCTACGTAAGACAGGAGTATCAATTGGGAGAAACCATGGAGTTTGACTGGGGTGAAGTTAAATTAACCATCGGTGGAAAGATGCTAACATTCCAAATGGGACTTATGACCACTGCCAAGGGATCACACCACAATGCCCATCTCTACCATAATCAGAAAATGGAAAACTTCCTTGATTTGCATGTAAAGTCTTTCAATGAGGCAGCAGGAATTCATAGGGAAGTAGTGTATGACAATATGAAGCAAGCAGTGAAGAAATTTGTAGGAAGAAATGAAAAAGAGGCAACTGATGATTTAGTCAAACTATCCATGTACTATGGTTTTAAGTACAGATTTTGCAATGTGGCCAAAGGAAATGAAAAGGGGCATGTGGAACGAGGGATAGAATTTGTAAGGAGAAAGGTATTCTCAGGTAAATCTGAATTCGATACACTGGAAGAAGCAAACCAATTTCTAAAGCTACAGCTTAGAAAGCTAAACGGAAGGAAGAGGAATTGGTTAGGCAATGAGAGTCCAAAAGATGTATTAGATAAAGAGAGACCCTATCTGCTACCCCTAAAGCCATCATATGACTCTTCAAGGAGAACAGAGTCAAGAGTTAATAAGTACAGTGTCATAAACATTGACCAGAATAAATACTCAGTTCCCGATTACCTTGTAGGTAAATTTGTAAAGGTGAAAATATACCCTGAAGAGATCAAGATCTACTACAAGGAGTCAAAAATAGCGGAGCACATAAGAAGCTTTCAAAACCATAAATGGATAATTGATATCAATCATTTTATCCATACATTAAAAAAGAAGCCCGGAGCATTGCATTCCAGTGTTGGCAGACACCAGCTAAGTCCAGAGCTTCAAGAAACATATCAAAGATATTATACCAATAATCCAAGGGATTTCATAGAGCTTTTAGAGCTAATAAAAGAAAAAGACACAAATACAGTGCTATCTGCCATAACGGAACTCAAGACCATTAAGGAAAGCCTGGTAACCACAGATAACATAAAAAACATAATCTACAAGCTCCCCAGAGAAGATTTAAGGATAAAGCGTGAAGATGTAGAGATTTTCGAATCATCCACAAAGCAAATACAAGAGTTAAACAATCTTTTCAATCTTGAATCAATGGGGAGGTATGAAAATTGAAGGAGACATTGCAGGAAATAAAGGGATATGTATCAGAATTAAAGATTCCTGGTATAAATCAAGGGTTGAAACAAAAGATAGAGGAAGCATACCGCCAAGACCAGTCATATGAGGACTTTTTGCTAGACATATTTTCAGAAGCCTATGATATGAGGAAAGAAAACGGCAGGAAGAATAGAATCAAAAATGCCAGGTTCCCCTACAAAAAGCATATGGACGAATTGAGGGTAGAGTACTTACCTGAAGATGGCAGGCGAAAGATAAAAGAACTGAAAACCTTAAACTTCATAGAAGAAGGTAGGAACATAATATTGGCAGGAAACCCTGGAACAGGGAAGACGCATATTTCAATAGGTCTAGGAATAGAAGCCTGCAACAAGGGATACAAGGTCTACTTTTCAACAGTGGCCTCATTGATAAATGAACTCAAGGAGACAAGGAGTGAAAAGAAACTATACACCCTTGAGAAGAAATTCGAGAAATACGACTTAATAATAGCAGATGAACTCGGTTATATATCATTTGACAAGGAAGGAAGCGAGCTTTTGTTCACTTTTTTATCCTTAAGGGCAGAAAGAAAATCCACGATAATAACAACGAATTTGTCATTTGATCGCTGGAATGAAGTTTTCAACGATACGGTTCTAACAGCAGCATTGATAGACCGGATGACACACAACTCATATGTGATAAACATGAATGGTGACTCTTACAGAATAAAAGAAACAAAAGAATGGATGAACAGAAGTGATTAAACTACGCTTAAGTGGACCAGTTTTCGATTAAAATATGGTACAGATTTCGATTGACAAATACA
>NZ_JBMEMN010000062.1:0-2560 GCF_049310905.1 Gudongella sp. DL1XJH-153 | reverse complement strand
GTAAGCGTATATTATAGTACACCTAGACATAGAAAAATCGCCCTAGCTAGCTGACAAATTTCAGCATGGTTAGGGCGATTATTTTCATATCTATTCGAAATCATAGTCCTTATCATCTTTATGTTTTCGTCTCACAACATCCGGTAGTGTTTCTGACCATGGCAAACAGGCCTCCAGTGCATCAAAATCTTCAAGATCTATGTTTGGAAGCTGCTCAAACAGGTATGTCAGATAGTAATATGGCTTTAGGTTGTTTGCCTTTGCTGTCTCTATTATGCTAAAGGCAACTCCACTTGCTGTAGCTCCCTTTGGAGATTTTGCAAAGAGGAAGTTCTTTCTGGCTAGTACGAATGGCTTGATTCCACGTTCCGCAAGGTTATTATCGCAGCTTAGCCTGCCATCTTTTAGGAATACCACAAGGCTATCCCACTGTTTTAGGGAGTAGTTTATGGCTTCTCCAAGTTTGCTCTTTGGCAGGGTCTTCTTGCTCTCATCTTCAAGCCACCTTCTGTAGCCATCCAGTATTGGCTTAGTGTTCTCAAGGCGTTTTTCATATCTCTCTTCTGGAGCCAGATCCCTGTACTCATCCTCCAGCTTGTAGATTTCCTTGAAGAATTTTAGAGCTTGATTTGCCTTTGATGCGGATAATTCAGCCTCCTTTGGCAGTGCCTTTAGGGCATCTGAGAAATATCTTCTGGCATGGGCCAGGCAGCCCAGTCTAGTTACATTCTCCACACTGTTGTAGCCGGCATATCCATCTGTTTGTAGAAAACCCTCAAAGCCCCTTAGGAATTCCTTTGGGTGCTTGCTGGACCTGGACTTCTGGTAATCGTAGAGATATATCCTCTTTTCCGACCTTTCACCTGTTGCATACAACCACATGTAGTTTTTCTTGTTGTCCTTTTCATCAAGGCAGTTTAGGGAGGTCTCATCTGCATGGACAACCTCTTCTCTTAGAAGATGTTCTCTCATTCTGTCATAAACAGGGGTTAGCCATCTTTCGCTTCCCTTTATGACCCAGGATGCCATGTTCTGTCTTGGTATGTCTATTCCTATGTCTACAAAGGCCTGTTCCTGCCTGTAAAGGGGCATCATCTTGTTGTATTTCATGTCCAGGATTGTAGCAAGAAGGGTGGGGCTTACCATGGATCCTGGAAGTACTGGATTTGGCATGGGAGCTGTTACTATTGTTCCCTTCTCCCCTTCACTGTTTACTGAATCACAGTGTCTGCAGGCATAGACCTGTCTTTTGTGGTGGACAAGGGTCACTTTTGCAGGTATTACCTTAAGCTCTTTTCTTATGATCACCTTCATTTCGTGAAGTTGATTGTCGCAGCTTGGACATGCTCTATCTCCATCTTCCAGCTGGTAGTAGATTTCCTCCACTTCAAGGTCCTTGTAGGTCTTTCTGCTTTTTGTTTTTGCCTTTCTCCTCTTGTAGAGTATCTCTTCAATATCCGGTTCTTCCATTTTCTTCTGAGACTCTAATTCTGCCTCGTTGAAAAGACAGGTCTGGTCCTCCAGTACCTTGTCACTTGAGGGACCGTATTTTTTAGCCTGGGATAGTCTAAACTGCTCTTCGTAGAACTTTACCTTGGCCTTTAGCTCTTCATTTTCATGTTTGAGCCTTTCCACTTCCGATTCAATTTTATTAAGGTTTTCACCAGTATCTAGACCGGTTTTATCACTAGTTTTCATACTATTATTATACCATTTATGGACAAACAAAAAAAGCCTTTAAACCATTTATTTTACTAAGGTTAGAAGACTTTTTATCACATGATCTGTCTTTCATTAACGGGCTTGTGTGCAGACTTTTCCCTTATGCTAAGTCCATCCAGTAGCCAGCGAAAGGACCTGTCATCTATGCTGATGTGGGTTCCTTCTATACTATCAGGCCAACGGAACTTATCCTTCTCCAGTCTCTTGTAGTGGAGCCAGAAACCGCTGGTGTCCCACTCCAGGATCTTTATCTTGTCCCTTTTCCTATTACAGAATACATAGAGGTTTCTTGAAAAGGGATCAAGCTTGAATCTCTCCTTCACTATCAGGGCTAGACCATCAATTGATTTTCTAAGGTCTGTGGGACCAAGGGCAAGGTATACCTGGTGTATATGTTTGCTATCTATCATGGCTTATTAAAAACTCCATGACTCTAGTTAAAGTCTCTATATTAACTGGTCCTGTAAACTCCACAGACAGTTTCCCAGATTTAATTACAGCCCCAGTCTTTGAGGCTAAGGGCAAGGAAGAATCCTCAATAACCTTGTGGGCCCCAGGACTGTTTGTCACAAGTGCCCATTGTGGATCTGGATTGTTGGCATCAGAATCTTCCTCATCCCTTAGCCTTCTCTTCCAGTATCTGAAGTTGTGTATGTTGACATTGTTCTTTTCACACCAGATTGCTTGAGTCAGGCCGCTACTGCCTTGATCTTCCATAACCTGTTTCCAGTACTGCTGGTTAGCTTTTTTATCCATAGAAAAAATCACCTCTTTAGTTTTGAGATGATTTTATCATTTAATGATTGCTATTAATATGTGCACTGGGATATGCGCTTAC
>NZ_JBMEMN010000061.1:0-2665 GCF_049310905.1 Gudongella sp. DL1XJH-153 | reverse complement strand
AAATAAAAAAAGTCTGAATCAATTCCATTCACAATGATTCAGACTCAACTATCTATTAACTTGCTGCAAAACTCCGGTGTTTAACATAGTGGTAGAATATATTCGTTGAGTATTTTATATACATAAAAACATATTTCAAGGAGGTTACATAATGTCAGAAAACAAACAGATTTCACGTAAGGACTTTATGAAGGGCGTAGGAGTTACCGTTGCTGGAGTTGCAGTTACCGGAGGTCTTGGAGGATTGCTAACAGGATGTGCTGCACCAGAGGCTGCAGCTGATACAACAACTGCTCCAGAGTGGCCATTACCTTACCAAAAAATCGATGCCGATGCTGTAAGAGAAAGAGCTTACAAGGCATATTTCGAAAAGGGTGGCTGAGGTATCGCTGTTTCCGAAGGGTTCTTCGGTGAATTGGCAGAAAAAGTAGGATATCCATTTGATCATATTCCACCACAGGCATTTATAACAGCTGCAGGCGGATATGGACAGGCAAGTCTTTGTGGTACAGTTGGAGTAGCCGCTGCATGTATCGGTTCAGTATGTGATGCTGACACTTCAAAGAAGCTTCTTGCAGAGCTTTCAAAATGGTACAAGGATGCTGAATTCCCTATATACCAGCCAGAAATGGAGCTTCAAACAACTGTAGCGGGATCAATCCAGTGTGATGTTTCAGTAAGTGAATTTATGGACGCAACCGGATTTGAATATGGATCAAAAGAGAGAAAAACAAGATGTGCTGGAACAGCAGCTGATGTTACAGGCAAAATGGTAGAAATGCTTAATGCGGAGCTTGCTTAATGGGTAGATTAGGTGCCCCTGAGCTGATTCTGATTCTTGCAATCGCTCTTGTTATATTTGGACCGTCCAAGCTGCCGGAAATAGGCAAATCACTTGGTAAGGCTCTTGGAGAGTTTAAATCGCAAACCAACAAGGTGACAGAAGAATTTTCAGTAGATGATAAAAAAGAAGCTTAATAATATTTATTTTTAGGAGGATGTCTCGTGCATCCTCTTATTTTGTTATTTTTTTTGTTATTTTTTTCTCAGATTTTGTTGCCATACTTTTTAACTTATGTTAAAATAATACCAGTGTTAAATTTACATATTTCAATTTATCTAAGGGAGGAATTACATAATGTCAGAAAACAAGCAAATTTCACGTAAGGATTTTATGAAGGGCGTAGGTGTTACAGTAGCAGGTGTTGCGGTAACAGGAGGTCTTGGAGGATTGTTAACAGGGTGTGCTGCACCAGAAGCGGCGGCGGATACAACAACTGCACCTGAGTGGCCATTTCCGTACAAGAAACTTGACCCCTCAGCAGTAGAAGCAAGAGCTTTCAAAGGCTATAAAGAAATGGGTGGATGAGGCGTTGGCGTTGCTGAAGGGTTCTTCGGCGAAATGGCAGACGTAGTTGGATATCCATATGATCACATTCCACCAATGGCATTTGTTTCTGCAGCAAGCGGATACGGACAAGCAAGCCTTTGTGGATGTATAGGAGTTGCAGCTGCATGTATTGGTACAGTGTGTGACGCAGATACATCAAAGAAACTTCTTGCAGATCTTTCAAAATGGTACAAAGAAGCAGAATTCCCAATGTATCAACCAGAGGGACTTGATCTTCCAACAACTGTTGCAGGATCAACACTTTGCGAAGATTCAGTAACTCCATTTATGGAGAAAGCAGGAGTTGCTTATGGAGATCCTGAAAGAAAGAGTAGATGTGCTGGTACTACAGCTGACGTAGCAAAGAAAATGGTAGAACTTCTTAACGAGACATTGGCGTAATGGGTAGACTTGGAGCCCCTGAGCTGATTCTGATTCTTGCAATCGCTCTTGTTGTGTTTGGACCATCAAAGCTGCCGGAAATTGGGAAATCCCTTGGAAAGGCACTGGGAGAGTTTAAATCACAGGCTAACAAGGTGACTGAAGAATTTACAGTAGATGAAGAAGCAAAAGGTTAACTAAAAATCAAGAGCTAATAAAAACTGAAATACAGTTTTTATTAGCTCTTTTTTCATGCAACAATATTCATAAAGCCCTTGCTTAAATTTACTATAATGGCTGCTGCAATAAGGTTTCCCACAAAGATTGCAGGAAATGCCCACTTGAATCTAATATCCAACAATGCCGCTGCAAGACTTCCACTCCATACACCCGTCCCAGGCAATGGAATTGCCACTATTACCACAAGAGCCCAAGCACCGTACTTCTGGATTCTGTGTCCATTATTGTTAATAGACTTATCTGTGAGATGGTTTACCAATTTCCTGAATGTCCTTGTCTCTTTAAGATAGTTGAATATTGGTCTAATCGTAAATAGAATAAACGGCACCGGGATCATGCTCCCGATAATACTTATTATAGTGGCATGCATTGGACTAAGTCCAAGGGATATTCCTACTGGTATTGCTCCCCTTAATTCTATTATTGGCATGGCAGCTGTAAGCATTACCGCCAGCTCAATGGATAGGAATTCTATAAGATTTTTAACTATTGCTTCCATTATCTCACCCTGTCATCAGATTTACATCCTGTTCAGTATAACCAACATATGATTCCATGTCAAACCCCTTGTGAAAATCGATAGTGTCAATTTACTGTCGGATAAAAATAATTATAGCTTCTCCGTAATATATTTTAGACTCCTCGTACTGACTT
>NZ_JBMEMN010000060.1:0-3141 GCF_049310905.1 Gudongella sp. DL1XJH-153 | reverse complement strand
CTGGCAACTTCCTACTCTCCCAGATCGTTTCCAACCAAGTACCATCGGCGTTAAGAGGCTTAACTTCTGTGTTCGGTATGGGTACAGGTGTCTCCCTCTTGCTATCGTCACCAGACGAAAACTACAAATCACATTCATCTACAATAAACTTTTAGGTCAAGTCCTCGACATATTAGTATCTCTTAGCTTCAAGTATTACTACTCTTTCACCTGAGACCTATCTACCAGATCGTCTTTCTGGTGTCTTACTCTTTCGAAGAGAAATCTCATCTTGAGGGGGGCTTCGTGCTTAGATGCCTTCAGCACTTATCCCTTCCAAACTTAGCTACTCAGCTATGCCGTTGGCACGACAACTGATACACCAGCGGTTTGTCCATCCCGGTCCTCTCGTACTAAGGACAGCTCCTCTCAAATTTCTTGCGCCCACGACGGATAGGGACCGAACTGTCTCACGACGTTCTGAACCCAGCTCGCGTGCCTCTTTAATGGGCGAACAGCCCAACCCTTGGGACCTACTTCAGCCCCAGGATGAGACGAGCCGACATCGAGGTGCCAAACCTCCCCGTCGATGTGAACTCTTGGGGGAGATAAGCCTGTTATCCCCGGGGTAGCTTTTATCCGTTGAGCGATGGCCCTTCCACGCGGTACCACCGGATCACTAAGTCCAACTTTCGTTCCTGCTCCACTTGTAGGTGTCGCAGTCAAGCTTCCTTCTGCCTTTACACTCTTCGCACGATTTCCGACCGTGCTGAGGAAACCTTTGAGCGCCTCCGTTACTCTTTAGGAGGCGACCGCCCCAGTCAAACTGCCCAACTGACAGTGTCCCCATACCGGTTTCACGGTACCAGGTTAGAATTCCAGCATCACAAGAGTGGTATCCAAAGGGCGACTCCACAAATACTGGCGCACTTGCTTCCTAGTCTCCCACCTATCCTGTACATGCAATGCCAAAATCCAATGTCAGCCTGCAGTAAAGCTCCACGGGGTCTTTCCGTCCTGTCGCGGGTAATACGCATCTTCACGTATACTACAATTTCACCGGATCCTTTGTTGAGACAGTGCCCAAATCGTTACACCTTTCGTGCGGGTCGGAACTTACCCGACAAGGAATTTCGCTACCTTAGGACCGTTATAGTTACGGCCGCCGTTTACTGGGGCTTAAGTTCATACCTTCGCATTACTGCTAAGCATTCCCCTTAACCTTCCAGCACCGGGCAGGTGTCAGCCCCTATACTTCGTCTTTCGACTTAGCAGAGACTTGTGTTTTTGGTAAACAGTCGCTTGGGCCTATTCACTGCGGCCAGCTGATGCTTCTCATTGTAAAAATGTCCACACCGGCTGGCACCCCTTCTCCCGAAGTTACGGGGCTATTTTGCCGAGTTCCTTAACAAAGGTTCTTCCGCTCGTCTTAGGATTCTCTCCTCACCTACCTGTGTCGGTTTGCGGTACGGGTAGTTTTAATCTCGATAGTGGCTTTTCTTGGCAGCGTGGAGTCTGTAGCTTCTCTACTTGTTTTTCGATCCCCATCGTACCTCGGAATTAACAAGAAAACGGATTTGCCTGTCTTCTCTCCCTACATACTTGGACGTGCTCTTCCAACCGCACGCTCTACATATCCTTCTGCGTCCCCACATCTCTCAAACGATTATCACTAGTACAGGAATTATAACCTGTTGTCCATCGCCTACGCTTTTCAGCCTGGGCTTAGGTCCCGACTTACCCTGAGTGGACGAGCCTTCCTCAGGAAACCTTGGGTTTTCGACGGGTGAGATTCTCACTCACCTTTCGCTACTTATGCCAGCATTCTCTCTTGTGTAATGTCCAGCGCTCCTTTCGGTACACCTTCGTCCCTTACACAATGCTCCTCTACCGATTGCATTAATGCAATCCCACAGCTTCGGTATCGAATTTAAGCCCCGGAAATTTTCGGCGCAAGGTCACTTGACCAGTGAGCTATTACGCACTCTTTAAATGTATGGCTGCTTCTAAGCCAACATCCTGGTTGTCTGTGTAACCTCACATCCTTTACCACTTAATTCGAATTTTGGGACCTTAGCTGGTGATCTGGGCTGTTTCCCTTTCGACTATGAAGCTTATCCCCCACAGTCTGACTCCCAAGTATATGAGTATGGCATTCGGAGTTTGATAGGTTTTGGTAACACTATGTGCCCCTTGACCATTCAGTGCTCTACCTCCATCTCACTCTTCCTTGAGGCTAGCCCTAAAGCTATTTCGAGGAGAACCAGCTATCTCCGAGTTCGATTGGCTTTTCACCCCTATCCACAGGTCATCCCATAGCTTTTAAACGCTACCGGGTTCGAGCCTCCATTTCATTTTACTGAAACTTCACTCTGCCCATGGATAGGTCACTCGGTTTCGGGTCTATGACAGACAACTTATCGCCCTATTAAGACTCGGTTTCCCTACGGCTCCATGACTTAATCACTTAACCTTGCTGCCTATCATAACTCGCTGGCCCGTTCTACAAAAAGTACGCGGTCACACTTTTAACGTGCTTCCACTGCTTGTAAGCATAGGGTTTCAGGTTCTATTTCACTCCCCTCCCGGGGTTCTTTTCGCCTTTCCCTCACGGTACTGTTCTCTATCGGTCACCAAGTAGTATTTAGCCTTGGGAGGTGGTCCTCCCTGCTTCCCACGGGATTTCTCGTGTCCCGTGGTACTCTGGATCATGGCCTGGTGCTTTTGCGTTTCGTCTACAGGACTATCACCTCGTATCGTGAAGCTTCCCAGCTCTCTTCGACTACACAATTGCACATCCTTTACCATGTCCTCAACCCCATACAAGTATGGTTTGGGCTCTTTCCCGTTCGCTCGCCGCTACTTAGGAAATCGAATATTTTCTTTCTCTTCCTCAGGGTACTTAGATGTTTCAGTTCCCCTGGTCTTCCTCTCATAACTTATTTTATTGGGTTATGAGTACTTGAGGGTTGCTCAAGTGGGTTTCCCCATTCGGAAATCTCCGGATCAGTGTCTATTTGCGACTCCCCGAAGCATATCGGTGCTTATCCCGTCCTTCATCGGCTCTTGGTGCCAAGGCATTCGCCCTATGCTCTTAATAACTTGACCTTTTTCATGTTTATTGTTTTTGAATGTTCTTATTTGTAGTTTTCAATGTTCAGT
>NZ_JBMEMN010000059.1:0-3381 GCF_049310905.1 Gudongella sp. DL1XJH-153 | reverse complement strand
GGACTTTTAAACTCTCTACCAACACTGATTCAGTCCCTGCCTCAGATTATTAACAGCATCATTACCTTTATCACCAGTAACCTACCAAAGCTCATTGAAATGGGAGTTCAGCTGACCATTCAGCTTGGTATGGGACTTATTCGTGCCATTCCTCAGATCGTGGCGCAACTACCTCAGATCATCATGTCTATCGTCACCGGACTTGCCCGTGGGATCCCATCAATCTTAGAAGTGGGAAGAAATATCGCAAGAGGTTTATGGGACGGTATCGCATCGATGATTGGTTGGCTTGGAGAAAAAGTGAAAAATATGGTCAACGGTATCGTTGGTGGCGTTAAGAAGGTTCTTGGAATTAGATCTCCTTCAAAGGTATTTGCAGGCATTGGTTCCAACATGGGTGAAGGTATTGGAGAGGGCTTCGAGAAAGCCATGGGTGATGTGGAAAAAGATATGCAGGGAGCTATTCCTACAGACTTTGATTTGGACCTGAACTCTCAAGTCACTGGAAGTTTTGGTGGTTCTGACGGCGCAGTCTTTGATGTGACTATCCCTCTTACCATTGACGGTAATATTCTAACCCGTGTTATTGCACAGCTTCAGTGGAACCAAAACATCGTCACAGTTAGAAACCTGGGTGTGGCTGGAAGTTAATAGAAAGGAGGCGATCCCTTGATTGAAATTTACGCGGGAGCAACCATGATTCAGTCCGTTAAGAAAGTCATCAGCTCAAATATTAGAGAAACCTTGGAGGGTGAGTTTACCCTCTCATTTACTGTTATGGCGAAGTCTGCACTGGCTTTAAAAACAAAGCAAATTGCAAAACTAGATAATCAGTATTTTGAACTGGTTCAAATCGGCAAATCAATTCAAGGGAGCCTGCCGGTCTGCTCTGTTCTTTGTGAGCATGTGTCCTACCTGCTCAACCACGAGATGTATAACATCACTGAGTTTGATTTTACGGGAGATCCAGCTACAGGATTATCCCAGCTCCTTGCAGGCACTCCCTATTCAGCAGGGATTGTGGATTTTACAGAGAGCGTCACGATGAAAATCAACCAGAAGGTTTCAAGGCGAGCTGCCCTTATGCAGTTCATTGCTATTTTGGGTGGTGAAATCCAGTACGATGGCTATAGCATAAATATTCGTAGCCATAGAGGCTCCAATGATTATATCCCTGTGATGGGTTCAAAGAATGTTACAAACGTGGCTGTATCCCATGATTCCAGGGAGAATGCATCATCCTATGACATTTCCTTTTTCAAACTGATGGATTTGGCTGTAGGCGATAATGTGCACATCATCTTCAATCCATTAGGAATCAATGTGAAAACCAGGATCATCTCACTTGAGTACAATCCATTTTACAGATTCAACATCCGCGTTGAGGTGGGAAGATACAGACCAAGTATTTCTGATACCTTCTATCGCATCGAAAATTCAATTTCTAATGTTGGAAGCTCTGTGGATGATCTTCAAAACCAGGTCTATGACTTAGGTGTCTCCTACACCATTGTAAAAACGCTGTCGGTGGTTAATAACAAAATCAATGTGACCTATGAAGTGGAAAAAGGTGATACCCATCAGTATCATGCCGAGTACAGCTTCACCACAGATTCCAGTGGCAGGATCACCAGCATTGCCTTAGAAGATATTTTCTCAGAGCTTCTCCTTAAAGAGGTTACTTCGCTTCTGATTGATGCTGCAGCCTTTGAAGTAACCTATGCCGATGGCTCAACTGGAAGCTACACATACTCCACTGATTCCAGTGGAAGAATCACAGCCATTGAGAAAGTTTAAGGAGGAAACCCATGAGCTATGATCGTAACTTTAATAACACCTTGGCCATCTGGACAGCTTTTGGTGGCAGGGGCAGCATAGTACTTCCTATTCCTACCTTAAGCTGGACCAAGAAGTACTATAACAACTTTGGCTATACCCAATACGGAAGTGAAAGACAGATTAATGTCTATGATAACGGAAACGCTCAGATTGCAGTTTATTATGCCAAAACCCCATACATGTCCTACTGGAACAAGACCACCAAACAATGGACCGTTGTCAGTGTTCCTTGGTGGAGTCATGGACAGCCTGAAATTCTTTATGCTGCTGATGGTGTCTTTATCGCAAAGATCGTGGGTCTCGCCAATATCATCGCATCCTTTGATGGTATTACCTGGCATAATGCTGGGTACTGCGCCGGAGCACAAAATGCCATGACCTGTGGTGCTTATGATATGGACAGAGGCTCTGGTGTGGTCAGCTGGTGGTACTATAAATCCCCGGTTTACTATAGCTTTGATTCCCTGGAAGAACGAACTGCCTGGACCCTGGTCGGATCTGATGGAACCTCAGTCCCCATCTTTAAATACCTGACCCGGCACAAAGGATACTTTGTAGGTGTTGTTGGTGGTGACAAATCCATCGCCAGAGCCAGCACATCAAGTCCAGGAAGCTGGGGAACCACCATTCCTGAAGATGTGAATGATACTCGGTACATGTTCATTCGCTCTATCAATGGTGTGCTCTTTGTGATGAAATTCAATTACACCAATGTGGGTGGCGATTACACCTACTATGTGAAGCTCTGTGTGATGAACGATGATGCTACACAGATTACTGAAACCAATCTTTCCTGGGTAGGAGATCTGGCAAATAACAATATTCCTAATCCAAGAAACATCATGTGGATGCCTGATTGGGGGAAGTTTGCACTTCTAAAAGAGAGCAGTCTTTGCGTATCCTCTGATGGGATTACCTGGGAATGCTTGCATCAGCCAGGATTCACAACTACCCAATACGATACCTTTGACGGTGCTATGTACATTCCCGGAGACGGGTTCTATGCCAAAGCCAGCGGCTATGTTTACTATGCACCTTACTAATGGAAGCCTATTACTATCAGATTATGACGCCTTTAGCTGGGCGTCTTTTTATATATAAATCTACATGAAAGCGAGGAAAAATAATGAGAGACATTTGGACTTATATTCAACTGGCTATTGCTGGCCTTGGCGGTTGGCTTGGCTGGTTTCTCGGAGGTTACGATGGATTTTTATATGCCCTGATTGCCTTTGTTGTCATTGACTATCTGCTTGGTGTCATGTGCGCCATAATCGAGAAGCATTTATCCAGTGACGTTGGTGCTCGGGGCATCTTTAAAAAAGTGGTGATCTTCTCTTTGGTGGGGGTAGCCCACATCATTGATCAGAACATCATCGGTGATGGTGGTGTTATCAGAACAGCAGTTATTTTCTTCTACCTATCCAATGAAGGAATCAGCATTATTGAAAATGCCACAAGACTTGGACTGCCTATTCCAGAAAAGCTCCGCGATGTTTTGGAACAACTTAAAGACGGTGGAGATAAAGATGGAACAAAGTA
>NZ_JBMEMN010000058.1:0-3790 GCF_049310905.1 Gudongella sp. DL1XJH-153 | reverse complement strand
TTTGATAAAAAAACAGCACCCTCTCTTCAGAGTGTGCTGTTTTTTCAAAAGGGGCTATTTCCCGACAGCCCCTTTTTCTGGGAGGGTTGTATTTAGTTGATTCCAAATACTTTAAGCTTACTTGACGCTTCCATTATTTCCTTGTCACCTGCAGGTGAGGCAGGCTTTCCAAATGGCATCTGAGCCATCAGTTTCCACTTTCCAGGAAGATTCCACTTGCTCTTGATCTCTTCCTCAACAGGGTCTATATAATGCTGTAGTGAGGCTCCCATGCCTTCAGCTGACAGTGAGGTCCAAACATTGTACTGGAGCATCCCCGAAGACTGGTATGACCAAAGGGGGAAGTTGTCCTTTACGGCCTCGAATTTGCTCTGCAGGCTTTCAATTGTATCATAGTCCTCAAAGAACAAGGCCGTACCATAGGAGTTTCTGAACCCTTCCAGTTTTTCCTCCGTGTCCTTGTGTCTTTCCTCTGGCTGGATTGCCTTAAGGGATGATTTTGTCATTTCCCAAAAGTCGTCGTGGTCCTTGCCAAAGAGCATCACAACCCTTCCGGTCTGTGAGTTGAATGCAGATGGAGTATGGTCAAGGGAATACTCAACTATCTCCCTGATTCTCTCCTCGGGTATTGTTGCCTCTCTTGTTAAATTGTATACGCTTCTTCTTTCCTTAATGGCTTCATAATAGTTCTTGGTCATTTTCAATTCCTCCTGTTATTTATTATTCTATATCCTCTATTGATTCCTTCAGAGAAAACAAGGATTCAATCATTTCTTCCTTTGTCTTTTGGTCAACCTTGTTAAAGAGTTTCTCAAGAAAGATTTCATGCTGCGGAAAAATCTCTCTAATCAGGCTCTTTCCATCTTCAGTAAGGTCCACATAAAACTTCCTCTTGTCCTGGGGACACTTCTCCCTGTAGACCAGCCCTTTTTCAGTTAGCTTGTCCAGCACATAGGTTATGGTTCCGCTTGTTACAAGGATCTTTTCTGCAACCTGCTGTACCGGTTGTCTACCCTTGTGGTAGAGAAACTCAAGTACACCGAATTCACTTATTGACATGTTATGGTTTTTCAGGCTCTTTTCGATTTTCCCAAAAAGGACACTGTGTGTTCTTGCAATTGCTATTACTAGCTTAAGATTGTTCCTGTCCATAAGAACTCCTCCAATTTATCTCGAACTCAAGATAATTGTATCAAGGATTTATCTTGATGTCAAGATATCTTTCGAAAAAAATCCACACAAATTAATGTGTGGACATTTTCCCCTAAAGATAGCAAATCCCTTCAGCAACCAACTGGACTGGACCATCAAGGAATACGCCCGTAAATGTGTCCCCTTCCATTTGGATGGAGACTCTCAGTTTACCCCCGGGCTGAAATACATCCCTTGTTGTTGCCCTCTTGTCCTGAAATGACAGGGCACTGGCAACTGCGCAGCTTCCAGAGGCGCAGCTTCTTTCCCAGTAGAGACTGTCTGTTTCCCTGACATAGACCAGTGGCTTTAGAAACTCCTTATCATAATCATAAAACATGACTCCAAAAGCATGAAAGTCCTCCTTCTCCATTTCCTTCTTGATTTGGTTGTATACCTCTATTTCGTCACCTATTTTCTTGGAATCCACAATAAAATGGCTTATTCCCTGGAAGTCAACCCTTATGGAGTCTATTGCTGTTGATTCGGATTCCAATTGGACCTTTGATATCCTTGATGGGAGGGGCATATGTATTCCTGAAGTAAACTCATCCTGTCCCTCCTCAGCCTTTACAATGCATCTTACAGGGCTGTCCATGCCGGAAACCTCAAATTGAAGGTGGTACTTATCACCCTTCTTTTCAGCCAAGGGGTGCCCGCTTGCCGTAAGATAAGCCGCCAGAGACCTGGATGCATTCCCGCAGAATTCTCCTCCCATCATCTGCAGTCTGACTCTTCTATCCTGACCTGATGTCTCAACAAAACCTACTTGTTCTCCGTGTACATTTGAATAGTCCATCAGTTTGTTTGCAATTTGATGGTAAGACTCTCTTGGCAACTGGTCCAGCACAAATATGGTCATATTCTCAACAGGGTTCATCTTTACAAAATGAAGCTTCATTCCATCACCTCGTCCTATATTTGCTTTATTATATCAAGATTTCTGCAAAATTTCCCGCTATTTACTTAAATATTGTTTCAAGACTAGCCCAATAGCTCTCCAATACAGTGTCACGCTAATTTGTATTGAATCCAGATTTGAATTATGTTAATATCTAATTAAAGCATCAGCTTACAGTATTGATGTACTACTGAAAGCGGAATTTCAAGGGACTGGCTGCAGCTGTTTACATTGGCTGCTCATAGGAGGTGAGTCTGGGTTTCATTTATTGATGCTACAAAAATAAAAGTTAAAGAGGTGAGCAAATGTTAACGAATCCGGTATTATTATCAGTTATTGTTATGCTTGGACTTAGCCTTGTCAAAGTAAATGTTCTATTGGCACTTCTTATTGCTGCTCTTACAGGCGGTGTACTGGCGGGACTTGGTTTACAGGAAACCATGTCAACGCTGATTGGCGGAATGGGAGGCAACGCCGAAACTGCCCTTTCCTATATTTTGCTGGGAGCACTGGCTTATGCAATTGGAAAGACCGGAGCTGCAGAGATTCTAGCCCTTAAGATCGGAGCACTTATCAAGGAAAAGAAGGTTGTTTTTGTTTTGCTGATTGCGGCAATTGCTTCATTGTCACAGAACCTTATTCCGGTTCACATTTCCTTTATTCCAATACTTATTCCACCATTGCTTGTTGTAATGAACAAGTTGAAGATTGACAGAAGAGCAGTTGCAACTGCCTTGACCTTTGGTCTTAAGGCCCCATATGTTACTCTTCCAGTTGGATTTGGACTTATATTCCATGGGATAATTGCAAATGCAATGATTGACAACGGTCTGATGGTTGAGAGCACTGAAGTGTGGAAGTCAATGATATTCCCAGGACTGGGCATGGTGGTCGGCCTTATAATTGCAGTATTCATAACTTACAGAAAACCCAGAGAATATGAGGATATCCATGCAGTTGAAGTAGCTACTGAGTATACTTCAGAATCAAAGTTCACCAAGGAACACATTGGCGCCCTTATTGGTGCTGTGGCTGCCTTTGTGATTCAGCTTCGGGTTGGTTCACTTCCCCTTGGAGCCATTGTAGGTCTGATAATCATGCTTGCCTTTGGGGCATTCAAGAGAGAGGATATCGATGATGTTGTAAAGGGTGGAATTGGAATCATGGGCTTTATTGCATTTGTAATGCTTGTTGCCTCTGGCTACGGTTCTGTTATCAGGGCTACAGGCGGAGTTGACGCCCTTGTTCAGGCCAGCGTTGGCATCATGGGTGGAAGCAAGCTGATAGCGGCTTTTGTGATGCTTCTGATTGGACTTGTTATAACTATGGGTATTGGAACTTCCTTTGGAACAATTCCAATACTTGCAACCATATTTGTCCCACTTGGAATGGAGCTGGGATTCAGTACGGCGGCAATAATTGTACTGATCGGTACGGCAGGAGCCCTTGGAGATGCAGGTTCACCTGCATCAGACAGTACCCTTGGACCTACGGCGGGACTTAATGTTGATGGTCAGCATGACCACATCTGGGACACTTGTGTGCCAACATTCCTGCACTTTAACATCCCACTGATCATCATGGGTACAATTGCAGCACTGATTCTTTAATAAAATGTTTTAAGGGGCTGTCGGGAAATAGCCCCTTTTGAAAAAACAGCACACTCTGAAGAGAGGGTGCTGTTTTTTTATCAAAAAA
>NZ_JBMEMN010000057.1:0-3852 GCF_049310905.1 Gudongella sp. DL1XJH-153 | reverse complement strand
AAGCCCAGAATCTTACGGGTTCTCTTCATTTTTTGTTTGTGAGGGTAAAATCGGTCATTTCCCGATTACCCCTTTTTGAAATGCTATTATATTATAGACTGAATTTTACTATCAATGCAGGATCAAGTACCCTAAATGCAAATGTTTCTGCAACAAAAAACTTAACCTTTTCTGCATCGTGTTCCTGATATCCGATTGAAAAGTCTCTTCCAATAGTTAATTCAAGGTCATCGCTATTATAAGGAATCAAATAAGCTCCCTCAACAACATGACTTAGAATTATTTTACCTTCAATCAAATTCTCTATCCTTCTGCTCAATGGATAACCACTATCTTGTGCAACTATTCTCTTGTACGCGTCTTTTCCTACAACTAGGGAATAAGCTCCACCCGCATAATTTCTTCTAAGTCTAAGAACTCCCTCGGTAATTGATTCCATCAGTGCTTTTTCATTTTCTCCAAGCTTAATGGCTTTTCCTTCCGCTGCTCCTTTTAGACCTACTATTCCTGCATTTTTTAATCCATTGTACACTGCATTTTCTTCAAATAAGGCAACCTTCTCGAGAGCTTCTTCCAATGGACCATAATCAACATCCTTGGCTCCCCTTGAAACATTGTCAAGCTCCCATCTGTCCATTTCAAATTCAATCCTTGATTCAGTCAATGGAAGCACCTTGTAATTCGCATAGCAGATGTCCCCTTCCTCCAATGTCTCTCCCAGCCTACCTTCTGATATTACATTGAATGAAAGACCCTTGGGTCCGTTCACTTTAACAACCTTTCTGGCAGACAGATATGACTTCAGTACCTCTGAAGCCCTTTCATCTATTTCGGCCCATGCTTCATTTGAAATTGGTGCAAGTTCTCTGTATAACATTCAATTTCCCTCCTATTTAAGATCTCCAATGTTTAATCCCTTATCACCAGAGGCTTCTTCCTCTTCTCCGCCTTCTTCAAGGTGAGCGATATCCCCTTCGGTGAATAAGTACGTTTTCATTTCTTCATCCCAAGTTCCCATGTTTCTTCTTAACCATTCCAATGTCATAACTGCATGCTCAATTTCTTCATCTCTGTTGTGAGCAAGAATTTCTTTTAGAGCTGGATCAGCCGCTGCTGCAACTCTCTGGTTGTACCAGTCAACAGCCTCTATTTCTTCCTTTAAGCTCAATAATGCTCTGGTAATGTCCATAGTCTTGTCATCTAATTTTTCTACTGGTTCATGATATTGTGTCATTTTTCGGTTCCCCCTTATTTTTATTCTCTATCAAGGACTTTACCCTTATTTTCCAGATAATAAACATTATTCTGTTACAGTCTTCTCATCCACTCTTCCTTGAAATCACCGTCATTCAGTGCATTTTCAAGGGTTTTGATCATCTCTTTCCTGTCCTGATTTAGTGTACCCTTAAGTGATACATAATTTGAAGCGTGATTGCTTCTGAATACACAACCAGGACAATCTAGGTTTTCAAGCATTAAAAGAGTCTCTTTAGCAATATCATAGGGAGTAAGGATTGAGAATGCTCCTGACTCTACCTGGTTCCATAGCTCTGTTTCAGGCTCAATCATAAGAGTAAGCAATCCAAGATAATCAGGTTTGATTTCATTTACCGCACTGGCGGTCTCTTTTGCATGATCTATCCAATTCTCCTTGCCTCCGAGTCCGGAAATAACAGTTACAGATAAAAGTAGTCCTGAATCTTTTATCTTCTTACCGGCAGAAATTATCCCTTCTCGGTCATCACCTTTTTTTACATTTTCCAGTATATTGTCGCTACCTGATTCCAATCCCAGGTATGCTATTCCAAGTCCTGCCTCTTTTAGTGAAACAAGCTCTTCCTTTGACTTTAGATTAATGCTTCTCGGAGAAGAATATATTCCAATTCTTTCACATTCCGGAAATGTATTCCTCAATTCCTTGATTATCTGCAGCAGTTCCTCTGTTTTAATCATCAGAGCATCGCCGTCAGCAATAAAAATTCGCTTAAGGCTACCATAAGCATTTCTGGCTTCATGTATTTCCTCAATTATCTCATCCGTACTTCTTATTCGAAAACTCTTGTCCTTGTACATGCTGCAGAATGTACATTTATTATGTGAACATCCAATTGTTGCCTGGAGTATCCAGCTTCGCGCCTCTGAGGGCGGTCTGTATACTGACCCTTCATATCTCATTTAATCACTCCCAAAAAAGTAGGTGCACGTGTTATTTCATATTCTCCTTAATAAACCCCAATACTTCATCTGCATGTCCCTCTGACTTGACCTTCCTATATTCCTTTACAAGTTCTCCTTCTCTATCGAATACAAAGGTAGATCTTTCAGTACCCATATACTCCTTTCCATACATCTTTTTTGGAACAATAACCTCGTATTGTTCATGGACCTTTTGGTCCTCATCACTTAGTAGCAGAAAATTTAGCTCTTGCTTATCTCTGAATTTCTTATGGGAAGAGAGACTGTCCTTGCTTATTCCCAATATAACCGTGTCCAGTTTTTCAAACTCCTGATTCAGATCCCTGAATCCAGTGGCTTCAGTTATTCAGCCTCCTGTATTGTCTTTTGGATAGAAATATACAACTACGTTTTTCCCTCTGTAATGTTTTAGTGAAATTTCTTCTCCGTCTGTTTCTTTAAGCGTAAAATCATATTTTGACATATAATAACCTCCTAAATATTTATAAGAGTTATATACCCATTTTTCTCGGTGCAAAAAGAAACCCCTGAAAAAGGGGTCCCTGAAATTCTAAACTGCTGCTGTTGCCAACTCTTTAAACTGGAATTAAAAAAATTAGACATCTTGGCACCATATCTATCAAACAACAAACTTCCACTTAAGTATTCTTCTGTCCGTCATAACTCTGGAGTCTGCTTCCCCGACCACAACAGCTCCCATTTTTTCATAAAATTTCCTAGCCTCAGGACTGGATACAAACTGAAGCTCAAGGATTCCTCTATTTTTGCAAAATTCCACAAGATGTTCCCAAAGCTGACTACCATATCCTTTCCTAATATTCACCGGATCTATATAGAAATACTCCAAGGTGACTTCTTCATCGCTTTCTATAAGATTATAGAACCCTATTATCTCATCGTCATCTTCCATTACAAAGGTGGGGTGGTTCATAATATAATCCTCTGACAGGCCGTATATGCTTCTGAATGCACTCAGGAATTTCTTGTCGTATCCCCAATATGACTCCGAAGTCACTGCAAGGTCGGTCAATATCTCGTGTTCCTTTGGATTGGCTCTCCTTATATTCACTTCAATCCCTCCTTTGATAATTGTATACCCTGCATTCTAAACTCCAATTATTTTTACGAGCACTCTCTTTGGTCTTTTACCATCAAATTCGCCGTAGAATATCTGCTCCCAGGTCCCAAAATCAAGCATTCCGTTTGTAATAGCCACTATCGCTTCCCTTCCCATTATTGTTCTTTTTAGATGAGCATCGGCATTATCCTCAAACCCATTGTGGTCGTACTGACTGTAAGGCTTCTCTGGAGCGAGCCTTTCAAGTAATCTCTCAAAGTCTCTATGTAGTCCGCTTTCATCGTCATTAATAAATACACTGGCCGTTATATGCATGGGATTGCAAAGAAGTATTCCCTCTCTGATACCACTCTCTAAAAGACATCGTTCAACCTGATTTGTAATATTAACAAACCCTCTTCGTGTTCCAATATTGAAGGTCAGTTCCTTTCTGTATGATTTCATATTAGACCATCTCCTTCTTTAAAGTATTTTGGTAAAGTACTATAATAATTATACAACAAAAAGGGGCTGTCGGGAAATAGCCCCTTTTGAAAAAACAGCACACTCTGAAGAGAGGGTGCTGTTTTTTTATCAAA
>NZ_JBMEMN010000056.1:0-4736 GCF_049310905.1 Gudongella sp. DL1XJH-153 | reverse complement strand
CACCTCTTTTTTCATAAGATTATTGTGACATAATCAAAAGATAATTATAAGGTGACATTATCAAAAGATAAACACATCAATTGAACGTATTTGCTTGACAAAGCAGCACCTTCATTTTATAATTATCTAAAAGAATCCCGACCAAGAAAGGGAGAGTAGGCACAGGAAGTAGTTTTAGGGAGCCGGTAACAGTGAAACACCGGTACGAAGCCTCTGCTGAAGAACACCCTTGAGTCTCCAACCGAAAGGACAAAAATCCAAGTAGGCCTGGACGGCACACACCGTTAACAGTGTATAAGAGGCTCACAGCAAACAGGGTGGTACCGCGGAAGATAACCTTTCGTCCTTATTAACAGGATGGAAGGTTTTTTGGTTTTTAAAAATCAATGGGGAGGTAATGAAATGAAATTATCAGTAAAGGATATTTTCAGAAATTCAGAGGATTACATCGAAAAGAAAGTAAGACTTGAAGGTTGGATCAGAACATCCAGAGCTTCAAAGGCATTTGGGTTTATTGAGTTGAATGACGGATCATTTTTTAAGAATATCCAGATTGTTTATGACGATACCTTAACAAATTTCAAGGAAGTGGAGAAATTTGCAATTTATTCAGCAATTGCTGTAGAAGGTACGCTGATTGAAACACCTGGTGCCAAGCAACCATTTGAAATCAAGGCAGAAGGAATATCTCTTGAAGGTGAGTCAACAAGCGACTATCCAATCCAGAAAAAGAGACACACGCTTGAATATCTGAGAACAATCGCACATCTAAGACCAAGGACCAACATCTATAGTGCAGTATTTAGAGTAAGGTCAATCTTGGCATATGCCATCCACAGGTTTTTCCAGGAAAGAGGTTTTATATACGCACATCCTCCAATAATAACAGGCTCAGATGCAGAGGGAGCAGGAGAGATGTTTAGGGTTACCACACTGGATTTTGACGACACTCCAAGAACCGGGGACGGTAGCGCCGACTTTTCAAAGGACTTCTTTGGTAAGGGAACTCACCTTACTGTAAGCGGTCAGCTTGAGGCTGAGGTGTTTGCCTTGGCATTTAAAAATACCTACACCTTTGGACCGACCTTCAGAGCCGAGAACTCAAATACCCCAAGACATGCGGCTGAATTCTGGATGATCGAACCAGAAATCGCTTTTGCAGAGCTTAAGGACAACATGGAGCTTGCTGAGGACATGTTCAAGTATATGATTCAGTATGTTCTAGACAATGCACCAGAGGAAATGGAGTTCTTTGACAACTTTGTAAGCAAGGGAATAGTTGAGAGACTCACAAGAATTGCACAGTCTGACTTTGGAGTAATAACCTATACTGATGCCATTGAAAAGCTGATTGAATCAGGTCAAGAATTCCAGTATCCAGTTGAATGGGGCATGGACCTTCAGACCGAGCATGAGAGATATATCACTGAGAAGATATTCAACAAGCCAGTATTTGTAATAGATTATCCAAAGGAAATCAAGGCTTTCTACATGAGAGTAAATGAAGACGACAAGACAGTTGCTGCCATGGACCTTTTGGTGCCAGGAGTAGGAGAAATAATTGGAGGAAGCCAGAGAGAGGAACGTCTGGAAGTCCTTGAACAGAAAATAATTGACAACGGTATGGATCCTGCAGATTATTGGTGGTATCTTGAGCTTAGAAAATTTGGTGGTACAAAACATGCCGGCTATGGACTTGGTTTTGAAAGAGCATTGATGTATATAACCGGAATGTCCAACATAAGGGATGTAGTACCATTCCCAAGAACGGTCAATTCAGCTGAGTTTTAAATAAATCTTGCTAAGAATATCTGTATTTGCTATAATCAAAGCTAAATCAGACAAACATGGAAGAGAACAAGTAGTGTGTGAATTCATTTCAGAGAGCTGCTGGATGGTGAAAAGCAGTATAATGAGCACGTGAACTCATCTCGGAGTTTTCAGGGTCAAAGCCCTGAACGGCAACCACCGTTAATGGGTCAAAAGTGGATTTATCAATAAGAGTGGTACCGCGGAATAACCTTTCGTCTCTATGGAGATGAAAGGTTTTATTTTTTGCAAAATAAAGGGAGGTTATTCAATGAGAGACTACAATCCAAAGGATGTTGAGAAGAAATGGCAGGATATCTGGGATGAAGAGCAGGTATACAAGGCTACAAACGACAGTGACAAACCGAAATTCTATGCCTTGGTTGAATTTCCATATCCATCTGGCGACGGACTTCATGTAGGCCATCCAAGGCCATATACAGCACTGGATATAGTTGCAAGGAAGAGACGATATCAGGGCTATAACGTATTATTCCCGATGGGCTGGGATGCTTTTGGTCTTCCAACGGAGAACTTTGCAATCAAGAATAAGATACACCCAAGAATTGTAACAGAAAAAAACATCGAACGATTCAAGGGGCAGCTTAAATCAATCGGCTTCTCATTTGACTGGTCAAGAGAAGTCAACACAACCGATCCTGAGTACTACAAGTGGACGCAGTGGATATTCCTTAAGCTATTTGAAAAAGGCTTGGCATACAAACAGGAATTCCCTATTAACTTCTGTACATCCTGCAAGGTTGGTCTTGCAAATGAGGAAGTTGTTGGCGGAGTCTGTGAAAGATGCGGCAGCGAAGTCGTTAGAAAGGTCAAGAACCAGTGGATGTTAAAAATAACAGAATACGCTGATAGGCTTATAAATGACCTTGACTTGGTAGACTATATAGAAAGAGTCAAGATACAGCAGACCAACTGGATCGGAAAATCAGTGGGAGCCGATCTGGATTTTGCCATTTCAGGTGGAGAAGACAAACTGCGGGTATTTACAACAAGACCTGATACACTCTTTGGTGCAACCTATATGGTAATAGCAGCGGAGCATCCATTAATCGAAAAATACGCTGACAGAATAGAAAATATTGATCAGGTAAATTCTTACAAGGATGAAGTTATAAACAAGAGTGATTTTGAAAGAACAGAGATGTCAAAATCAAAGACAGGTGTTGAACTTAAGGGCTTGAAAGCCATTAATCCAGCAACCGGAGAAGAAGTTCCCCTTTGGGTATCAGACTATGTATTGATGACCTATGGAACAGGAGCTATCATGGCCGTTCCAGGACATGACCAGAGAGACTGGGAGTTTGCAAAGAAATTCGGCATGCCAATAGTTGAAGTAATTAAAGGTGGAGATATAGAGAAAGAGGCCTACACAGACACTGACTCAGGCATACTTGTAAATTCAGGATTTATCGATGGAATGGAAGTAAAAGAAGCAATTCATACTATGATAGAATGGCTGGAGGAAAAAGGCCTCGGTGAGAAGAAGATAAACTTCAAGCTAAGAGACTGGGTATTCTCAAGACAAAGATACTGGGGTGAGCCAATTCCGTTGGTTTATTGTGAAGATTGCGGCTGGGTGCCGATTTCTGAAGAGGAGCTTCCACTGTTGCTTCCAGAAGTGGATGACTTTGAACCTACTGAAACAGGAGAATCACCACTTGCAAAAATTCACGACTGGGTTCATACAACATGTCCGAAGTGTGGCAAGGATGCACACAGGGAAACTGATACCATGCCACAGTGGGCAGGGTCATCATGGTACTTCTTAAGATACACTGATCCAAGAAACAGCGAAGCATTTGCATTGGAGGAAGCGCTTGAATATTGGATGCCTGTGGACTGGTACAACGGAGGTATGGAGCATACAACACTTCACCTGCTCTACTCAAGATTCTGGCACAAGTTCCTCTTCGATATTGGAGTTGTACCAGGACCGGAGCCATACTCGAAGAGAACATCCCATGGCATGATTCTAGGTGACAATAATGAAAAAATGTCTAAATCAAGGGGTAATGTAGTCAATCCTGATGATATCGTAAAGAATTATGGAGCAGATACACTAAGAACCTACGAAATGTTCATAGGCGACTTTGAAAAGAGTGTACCTTGGTCAGAAAACGGAGTAAAAGGCTGCAGAAGATTCCTTGACAGAGTATGGAAACTTCAGGATATACTAAAAGATGGATATGAGTACACAGAAGGGCTTGAGTCATCAATACACAAGACCATCAAAAAAGTAAGTGAGGATTTTGAGACATTGAAATTCAATACGGGCATAGCTGCATTAATGTCCCTATTGAATGAATTCAATGACCATGGGTCAATAAACAAAAAAGATTTCGAAACATTCCTTGTACTGTTAAACCCGGTAGCACCACATATAACTGAGGAGCTTTGGGAAGCAATAGGATTAGAAGGACGACTGTTTGAAACAACATGGCCAGAATACGATGAAGAAAAGACTATAGACAAGGTTATTGACCTTCCTGTTCAGGTTAATGGCAAAGTAAGAGGCACAATAACAGTTGCACTTGATGAGTCAAAGGAAGTCGTTCAGGACATGGTTAAGGAGGTTCCTTCCATAATGAAGTTTATTGATGAAAAAACCATTGTCAAGGTAATATACGTGCCAGGCAAGATATACAATATTGTTGTAAAGTAAATATGTGAATCAGTCAAGGTTTTGTTACTCTTGTAGCAGAACCTTTTCTTTTATTATAAAGGGACATACAGCAGTCAACGTTGTATAAAAAACTCTCAATTTTCAATGCAATTTTAATATTCTGTATAATTCAATATCTATATTAATTTATTTTGAGTATGTTATAACTTAAGTTTTGCAGCAAAGTGTCAAAAAAACACCTCGCAAACCCACTGTTTTCAGTGATTTGCGAGGTTTCGATTTT
>NZ_JBMEMN010000055.1:0-5639 GCF_049310905.1 Gudongella sp. DL1XJH-153 | reverse complement strand
GAGTTGGCCAAAGGGGACGGACTGTAAATCCGTTAGCTGAGCTTTCACTGGTTCGAATCCAGTCTCCTCCACCATTTCATGTTCAATACTTCAATACATGCATAACAATGTGCGGGTGTAGCTCAGTGGTAGAGCTCCAGCCTTCCAAGCTGATTGCGAGGGTTCGATTCCCTTCACCCGCTCCATTAAACAACTTACTTGCACCTATAGCTCAGTTGGATAGAGCAACGGACTTCTAATCCGTGTGCCGGAGGTTCGAATCCTCCTAGGTGCACCATATTGTTGGGGTGTAGCCAAGCCGGTAAGGCACTAGACTTTGACTCTAGCATTCCACAGGTTCGAGTCCTGTCACCCCAGCCATTTTCATTTTATATCAGGCAAGATTGCTTGGTATAAATTATACTTTGGTATGAATTTAATATGACCCATTAGCTCAGTTGGCAGAGCACCTGACTTTTAATCAGGGTGTCCCGCGTTCGAGTCGCGGATGGGTCACCAGTTTTATGGAGAGGTACCGAAGTGGTCATAACGGGGCGGTCTTGAAAACCGTTAGGGTTAACGCCCACGTGGGTTCGAATCCCACCCTCTCCGCCAGAAGGAGAAGTACTCAAGTGGCTGAAGAGGCTCCCCTGCTAAGGGAGTAGGTCCTTCACGGGGCGCGAGGGTTCAAATCCCTCCTTCTCCGCCAAAATAGTATGGGGGCCTTTAGCTCAGTTGGTTAGAGCGCCCGGCTCATAACCGGTAGGTCCGGGGTTCGAGTCCCTGAAGGCCCACCAACTACATAATGGCATAATCATTAGCCCAGATAGCTCAGTCGGTAGAGCAGTGGACTGAAAATCCACGTGTCGCTGGTTCGATTCCGGCTCTGGGCACCATAAGATTTAATTATCTTTTTTTTTTAGTTTTTTTAAATTTTAAAGGGGTGTAGTTAAACGGTATAACAACGGTCTCCAAAACCGTCGATGAGGGTTCGATTCCTTCCACCCCTGCCAATTTATTAAAAACAATAACGTATGGACTTGCACCCTATCCGCTAAATTGCAACGTAACAAGTTACGGCTATTAACCGGCTGGGCACGCAAAAAGTCCAATACAACTGAAAAAACCAACAATAATGTATGGACTTGTAGCTCAGGTGGTTAGAGCGCACGCCTGATAAGCGTGAGGTCGGTGGTTCGAGTCCACCCAGGTCCACCACTTAAATCAAGTAAAACTGATTTAAGGGCCTTTAGCTCAGTTGGTTAGAGCGCCCGGCTCATAACCGGTAGGTCTGGGGTTCGAGTCCCTGAAGGCCCACCACACAAAAAAACAAACCCTGAGGTTTGTTTTTTTATTGTCTATTGTTATAGTGTGTAAGAAATAAATTTTCTACAATTGCCTTGATGTTTTTGATATAAATATTATTGCCTGTTCTTAAAACCAGTATTCCTTTTGGGGTATCATAAGGAGAAAGATCAGTTTTAATATTATTGTTAGCTATCAATCTTATATCAGCTATATCAGCCAGAATATCATCAGATAATCTGGCTTTTTTAATTTCAACAGTTAAATTGAAAGCATTTTCGCTATTCATATTGATTGTATAGAATGGTTGGTAATACATCCAAGGTATTGAAAATGAGGGTTCATATTTACCAGTAATAACAAGGTTATTCCCAATAAAGGCTATATTATCGATATGCAATATTACATTTGGATCCGCAGACTCTATCCTTACTGTTTTTTCATCTTCAAGAAGATTGTAGAGTTTCAGAAGATGTGGCATATACTGCAAGTCATCATAGTTATGCTGAAGGATGGCCTTAAGAAGATGATCACTATTATTGTTTACATAGGATTTGTACAGATTAATACATTCTTTACCCGTGAGAAAGTCTATTCGTTCAATACCTAGATATTTTTCAACAGTCTTGAGTTTTAGGTTTGGGATATCTATGAGACTTTTGTTTTCTCTTAGATATTTATACAAATCAACAGATTCAACATTTTCCCAATTATGACCGTATTTATGGAGTCTTTTCTTAACGAATGGGATATCAAATGAGTCGCCATTATATGATACTAATTTTTGAAAATCCTTGACCCTGTCAACGAATTCAAGTAGAATTCTTTCTTCCTCTTCAATATAGTCGGCAAATAGCTGGATAAGTGTCCAGCTGTTGTTTGTTTTGTTATTGAAGAGTAAGCCAATAAGATAAACGTTATGATAATCTCTGCTTAAACCTGTGGTTTCTATATCAAAGAAACAAATATCATCTATCGGAATTAATGGATTAAAATCCAGTCTAATATCCATTATGCTTTTTAGTAGCTTCATTTTATCAGCTGCCTTTCAGATTGATTATTGGAAATTGCTTTTACCAATAGACAAAATAGTGTACAATAATAATAGTTGAACGGAGGGATGTCTTGGAAAAAAAATCTAAGCAAAAAAAGACTATCGGATCAGTAAAAAAAGCTTTTGATATAATCAATTATATTGCAGAACAGGAACATGAACAAGGGGCAACAGAAATTAGTGAAGCATTGGGCTATGGAGTAAGTGCTACTTATCATATTCTTAATACATTAAAGGAATCAAATATAATCACCCAAAATGAAAATACTAAAAAATACAAACTGAGCATTAAGTTATGGCAATTGGGCATGACAGCATATAATCAAAATAATATATCGGATGAACTGAAGCCATTTTTAGTGAAATTAAGAGATTATACTGGAGAAACTGCAAATCTTACAATACTGGAAGGTGAAGAAATTGTATATGTAGCCCAAGAGGAAAGTGACAAAATGATTAAGATGTTTACAAAGACGGGAGCTACCGCGCCATTGCATTGTACTGCAAGCGGCAAGATATTTTTAGCATATAAGGAGCAGGCTGAAAGAAACGAGATAATAGATGGTCTTGATCTTATAAAGTTCACTGATAATACCATAACTAAAAAAGAAGAATTAGTGAAAGAGCTTCAAAGAATCAAAAAAGATGGATATGGTTTTGATGTTGAAGAGAGGGACGAAGAAGTTTCGTGCATAGCAGCACCTGTTTTTGGACCACAGGATGAGCTTATGGCTTGTTTGTCAATATCAGGACCCAACAGCAGATTCAACCAAGACAATAAGGATCGATGGATAAAAATTATTGTCGATATCGCTAAAGAAGCTTCAGAACACTTAACTACTTTCAAATAGGGGGAGATACTTATGCACCAGCTTATATGTACAAATTGTAATGAGCTATATGACGATGAAACCAAAACAGGAAGATGTATTAAATGTGATGAGCCTTTGGAAACTGTGCCTGTTCACGATGGACAAATATCTGAAGAGTTTCCAATGGAGAAAGGTATTTTTAATAGATATGGTTCTTTTTTTCCATTTCTGGATTTGGACGATAGTTTAAGTCTTGGAGAAGGAACTACTCCTTTAGTCCATTTAGGAAAAGTTAATGATGAAATCAAAGGTAGCAACATATATATTAAGAATGAAGGAATGAATCCTACCTGGTCATTTAAGGATAGGGGTACATTAACTGGTATCCTTAGAGCCAAAGCTAAAGGAATTAAAAAGATTGGTACGGTTTCAACAGGGAATATGGCTGCTTCAGTTGCAGCTTATGCAGCAAAGGCTGGTATTCAGGCAACCATTCTGGTAAAAGAAGAAATGGCTGAAGAAAAGATTGGACCAATAGGAATATACGGACCAAGACTCATTAAGGTCAAAGGAAACTATAGAGAGTTATATAGTGAAAGCATCAGATTGGGACAGGAAAATGGAATATATTTCATAAATTCAGATGCCCCTTACAGAGTGGAAGGCTATAAAACTACAGCTTTTGAAATATATGAGCAACTTGGTTCGAAAATACCTGATTATATTATCATACCAACCAGTGCTGGAGGGAATTTCAGAGGAATTGAAAAAGGTTTCAGAGAGTTGCAACTAAGTGGAATAACAGATAGAATGCCGATTTTAATAGCTTCACAGGCAAAGGGGTGTAATCCGATTGTAAGAGCATTTGAGTCTGGTTCTGATAAAGTTGAACAACTTAGGGAATATGGAACAATCGCTCATGCTATAGAAAACCCTTTTCCACCAAGTGGGAATCAGGTTCTAAGGCTAATCAATAAGAATAGAGGTTTGGCGGTAGGTGTATCTGAAGAAGATATTATTGTTCACCAAAGGGTTCTGGCTAAATCGGGGATTTTTGTACAACCAGCTTCGGCGACATCTCTGGCAGCTGCAAATAAGCTGATCAATGAAGGAACTATACCATCTGACTCAAAGATTGTATGTATTGCAACTGCATCAGGATTGAAGTTTACAGAAAGCTTGAAACATCACAAAATTGATGTGGAGAGTTGTGATATTGAGGATCTTGAAAATATAATGAAGTGAAAGAAAAATCAGGCGCCCATATGATCATGAAGGCGCCTGATAAATTCTAATAGAGATTTAATTCAAACAGTTCCTTTACTTCCTGGTAATCAGTGGTTCTACCTAAAATCAACATCAATTTGATTCTAGCTTTTTGTCCAGGGAGATTTCCACCTAGTATTGCTCCCATATCCCTTAGCTGTTTTCCTCCACCTTCATATCCATATGTGTAGAGGACTCTACCAGTGTTGCATCTGGATACAAGAACTACTGGGATATTTTTCTCAATTGCCCTCTTAACTCCTGGGACCATCTGAGGAGGAAGATTACCCCTGCCCATTGCTTCAATAACAATACCTTTGTAACCACTATCTATACAAAAGTCTATCATGTCTGACTCCATTCCTGCTACTGCTTTTATCAAGGCAACTTTTTCCTCGATTTTTTTTGAACCAATTACCTGTCTGGAGACAATACTTCTGTAATAGATTATTTCATCATTATCAACAATTCCAAGTGCTCCAAATTCGGGAGATTTGAAGGTGTCCAGTGAAAGTGTGTTTGTCTTGGTAACCTGACTGGCTGCATTGACCTCATTGTTCATTACAACGAGTACACCTTTGTCTCTTGACCTATCCGAAACCGCAGTACAAATAGCTGCTGACAAATTACTAGCCCCGTCATACCCAAGTTCTGAAAAATTTCTCATGGCTCCAACAACTACCACAGGTTTGGGTGAATCTATCAAAAGATCAAGCATATATGCTGTTTCTTCCATGGTATCAGTACCATGAGTTACAATAACACCATCAATTGTGGGATCAGCTAGTTTTTCCATAACAAGATGATAAACATCCATCATTATGGATGGAGTAATATGAGGACTTGGTAGATTTGCATAGTTTATTACCTCAACATCTGCTATATCTTCGATGTTCTTAAGGGTACTAACAATTTCATCAGCATTCAATGCAGGTATTGCAGCGTGAAGCTCAGGATCGAATTTCATTGAAATGGTTCCGCCAGTGAAGATTATTGCCAGTTTTTTTGTCATCTGGACACCTCCTATTTATTTTTGTAGGATAATCTTGTTGAAATAAACATTTCACTTCTATATATAAAATCCTAACACAATCCAGAGGAAGCTTCAACAAAAAAAGAAGGCTCCGAAATGGGAGCCTTTTATCCGTGCGCCCGGCATGGGTGCAATCTAACGGGTGAAAGTCCCCAGTGCGGGTTGATAGTGCCAAGCACATAGCCAAGAG
>NZ_JBMEMN010000054.1:0-11080 GCF_049310905.1 Gudongella sp. DL1XJH-153 | reverse complement strand
AACTCTGCAAGTTATCCACAGAGCAACACTCAATTTTATTGATGATATTCTTATTATACCAGACATTTTTCATACACTCCCTTGTACGGATAGTTTTCCGACAACTTCATGATTACATATCTTGCGGTTTTGATTATTTTTGCTGCAAGAAATACATACTTCAAACGAAAGGTCTTTATTTGCTGTCTGTATTCTGAAGAGTCCAAGGAATCAAACTTGAACAACAAAAATAGGTTATATGAAAGCATCATCATTTGAAACACGGCTTCATTCGCCCAAAATGACTTTAGCAAGAGATGACCCACCGCCATGTCGTATTTGGCTTCTTTGATATAGTTTTCAGCATTACCACGCTTTTCATAGTATATAACTACTTTTTCAGAAAGCAAGGTAGTATTTGTTACAAAGAAAAAGTAGTCGTATTCGGAACCTTCTAAAAGTGATAATTGTGCTCTTTCTTTTTCTGGTTTCAGTACGCGAGATACGACAAATCTTCTGTCTTTTTCCCATTTAACTAATTTTGTATACAGTTCTGTAGTTTCTCTACCTTCTTCTCCTTTAACGAATACAATTGATGAATTCGTTGCTTGTGAGGTGAGTGTAGAATAACTTTTGGCTTTAATTAAATATTTGCATCCAAGAGATTCTATCGTTTCGATAATTTTTTCATCAAAGTAGCCACTATCCATTCGAAATAAAATTTCTAAATCGTCTGATTTGATGTTAGCAACAATTTCTTTGATCATTTCCGCAGCACCGTTTGCAGTGTAAGTATTGCCACTTCTTACAAATCCGGTAACATATGCTTTTAATTCGTCGCAAAATGCAAATTGGATATTGTAGCATCGGTTTCCCAGTTTCTTAGGATTATATCCTTTTGACGCACCTTCTTGATGACCTTCTACGTTAATTACACTACTATCAATATCAATCGTAATGGATGTCAATTTACTTTTAGTGAGCAGTTTTTTAAAGACTTTAAAATTAATGTCTCTAAACATTTGGGTTGTCTTGAAGTTGAAGTTTCCTAGAAACCGTGACACTGTTTCAGGTTCTTTTACGGAAATATCAAACTCGTTGACGAGGGGATCATTTTGAAGTAGCTTTAGACGTTCTAACTTATCAATGCCAATGAAGTGACCGCAGAGCATGGTCTTTATATGATTCATCTTGATTTTATTTGTTGAGTCATTATCAAATACGAGGTCATTTTCAATAAAATCAAAAATCCCATTGCTTTTTGCATTCTCAAGGAGCAGAAAAAGACCTGCATTTGATGTTAGATTCTTAGCTTTGAAATCAATTTTATTAATCATAATTAGAACCCCTTTTTACTACTTTTCTTACTATTATTTTACCATATATCGAGTCATAAAAGCTGATAATTTAACATATTTTTGAGCACTTTTCTTTCACCCAATGGGTGAAAGCTGAATTTCGAAGGAACGCATATTTATCAAGGCTTTGATTATGCTTTTTGAAGTACTGACGTAGAATCTAGGAATGCAATAGATAGAGGAACATCTATAGAAAAAAATAATGATTATTATGGCCTTCCTAAAAACTTGGCATGCCAATTGCAAATAAGATACATAGAAAATAAAGGAGGTGAGAAAAATTAAGATCGTCTTACCATTAAAACAACATGTAGGAGCACCGTGCAAACCAATAGTAGGTGTAGGTGAAGTGGTTGAAAGAGGTCAGTTGATTGCTATACCTCAGGGCTTAGGTGCCAATATTCATGCCAGCTTATACGGAATTATTGATACCATTACTGAAGAATCCATCACCATTACTCCAAACCAGGAACAGCCTGGAGGATATCTGAAGATAAATGAAAGCCAGGATAAACTAAAAGCCATTGAGGAAGCTGGAGTTGTCGGTTCTGGTGGAGCAGGTTTTCCCACTCATATAAAGCTTAATACAGATTTAAAAGGCGGTTGCGTTATTGCCAATGGTGCAGAGTGTGAACCTATTTTAACTCACAACCTGAAGCTTATGGAGGAAGATCCGGAAATTCTTGTAAGAGGAGTAAAATACATTAAGGAAATCACCAATGCTTCCAAAGGATATATTGCTGTTAAATCAAAATATACAAAGGCTGTCAGAGCTCTAAAGAGGGCATGCGCCATAGAATCGGATATTGAAGTCAGACTTTTACCTGATATTTATCCTTCAGGTGATGAAAGGGTCATTATCAGAGAATTATTAGGTATAACACTAGAGCCCGGCAAGTTGCCACTGGAAGCTGGAGCAGTAGTACAAAATGTAGAAACTATCAAGCACATAGTAAATGCCATAGAGTTAAGAAAGCCATATATTACCAAGGACATAACCATAGCAGGACGTGTGATTGACGGAAAGAAAGGGAAAGTATTCTTGGATGTACCATTGGGAGAACCAGTAGGTAAATATATTGAACTTTCGGGTGGCTATGTAAAACCTTTCGGTGAAATTACAATCGGAGGACCTTTTACAGGTAGTGCAGGGAGTGAAGAAACTCCTGTAACAAAAACCTTGGGTGGTGTATTGGTATCAATGCCATTTCCACAGGAAACTAGAAAGATGGGAATCCTAGCCTGTGAATGTGGTGCCCAGGAAGAAAGATTGAAGGAAATTGCAAGTGCCATGGGTGCAGAAGTCATAGTAGAAGAAAAGTGCAAGCGTATGGTAGAAGTGAATGGAAGATACCGTTGTGATAAACCAGGGGATTGTCCAGGCCAGGCAGAAAAGATAATAAGCATGAAGAAAAAAGGAATGCAGGTATTGTTAACTGGAACCTGCGGTGGCTGAACGAATACTGTGATGAACATAGCTCCTAGGTTAGGGGTTCCAACTTACCATAGCACAGATCATGTACTTAGAGCAGCAGGAGAAAGACTTATCAGAAGAACAGAAGATTGAATGTTTTAACATTATAAATAGGAGGCGATTTAAATGGCAATAACTGTAGAAACTGCACAAGAGCATAAAGACGACATAGCGGTTGTATGTTGCAGAACAGAGGCTGGTACGATTATTGAAGCCAGCAATCTCGAGGATCCAGCAATTTTTCCAGACCTGGAAGATTCAGGTTTGCTGCAAGTTCCTGACAACTGTCTGAAAATTGGAGAGGTGCTGGGTGCAAAGCTAATAAAAACTATTGATTCCTTAACTCCAATCACACCAGATTTGGTAGAAGGTGTACAGACTATGAAAGTAGCAGAAGAAAAAGAGGAAGAAGCAACGACTGTAGAACCAAAAACAGAAGCAGCACATTCTGCACCGATGGTACAGTCAACAGGTGGTGTAGTTAGAATCCATATTGGAGAAGGAAAGGATATTAACCTTGAAATCCCGGTTGGATTGGTTGGAGGCATGGCTCAATCTGCTGTAGCACCTCAAATGGAGGCACCTGCTGCGAAGGTGGAATCATTTGACAAGGCAGTTGAAGAAGTAAAGGAAGCCAAGGAAATGAGAAGACTTGTTAAAAAGCACTTCAAAATTGACAAGGTGGAGTTTGGTCCTGAAACAAAAATCGATGGAACAACGCTTTATATCAGAGACAACGTATGTGATGACGCTGTAAATGCCAGCAAGCTTGTAACTAGTATCAAAGTAGATATCATAACTCCTGATGATTACGATAAATACAGTGAAACCATCATGGATGTTCAGCCAATTGCCACGAAAGAGCAAGATAGCAAACTTGGTCAAGGAACTACAAGAGTTATTGATGGTGTTGTTGTAGTAGTAACTGGAACAGATGAAACAGGAGTGCAAATTGGTGAGTTTGGTTCATCGGAAGGAGTTCTTGAGAAGAACATAATGTGGGGGAGACCTGGAGCACCTGACAAAGGAGAGATCTTCATCAAGACGGAAGTTGTTATCAAGGAAAAGACCAACATGGAAAGACCAGGTCCTTTGGCAGCTCACAAGGCAACTGATTTCATCACACAAGAAATCAGAGAAGTACTTAAGAACGTTGATGAGAGTTTGGTTGTAGCTGAGGAAGAACTGGTCCAATATAGAAGACCAGGCAAGAAAAAAGTACTAATTGTCAAGGAAATAATGGGACAGGGTGCAATGCATGACAACTTGATCCTACCGGTTGAGCCTGTTGGAATCGTTGGTGGAAAGGCTAATGTAGACCTTGGTAACCTTCCAATAATGCTATCACCACTTGAAGTTCTGGACGGTGGAATTCATGCGCTGACTTGCATAGGTCCTGCGTCAAAAGAAAACTCCAGACATTACTGGAGAGAGCCTCTGGTAGAAGAAGTAATGAATGATGAAGAACTGGACCTTGCAGGTGTTGTATTTGTAGGTTCACCTCAAGCTAACTCGGAGAAATTCTATGTTTCTGAAAGATTGGGAATGCTTATAGAAGGAATGGATATCGATGCAGCCTTCATTACAACAGAAGGATTCGGAAACAATCATATTGATTTTGCAAGCCATCATGAACAAATCGGAATGAGGGATGTTACAGTAGTTGGAATGTCTTTCTGTGCACAACAGGGTGCCCTGGTAGTTGGAAACAAGTTCATGAAGCATATGGTAGATCATAATAAATCAGACCAAGGTATAGAAAACGAAATTCTTTCAAACAACACTCTTTGTAAAGAAGATGCTGTCAGAGCGATTGCCATGATAAAAGCTGCTATGGCAGGTGAAGAAATAAAGGCTCCTGAAAGAAAGTTCAACCAAAACGTTAAAGAAAACAATGTGGATATGATTGAACAACAAACAGGTAATGAAGTTGAACTCGTTCCAAATGAGCAAATGCTTCCCAAGAGCAAGAAGAGATTGGAAATCTACGAGCCTGAAGAAACGACTGGAGCATAAGAAAGTTATTCTATTGATGGAAAGGTGATCTCATGAAGTATGGCGATAAAATCATATATATGGAAGGTATTATTGTAGAGCTGCATGATGGCTCGGTAGCAATTGACTTAAAAGGGAGACTGGGATTTTTAAAGGTTCCCATGCGCATGATCATTAATGATCACCCCCTGGAGTTAGGTCAGGAAGTTGGATTTAACATGAGTTTTGTAGAGGTATTAAGTGAAAAGGTCAATGAAGAATATTTCAGCAATATTGAAAAAAGAAATCAGCGAATAAAGGAGGCAAAATAATGGCTAGTTTAACAGTAGTAAAAGGACTACAGTCAGAAATATTTGTACCTATTACTCCTCCTCCAGTCTGGACACCAGTGACAAAAGAGCTAAAAGACATGAAGATAGCTCTAGTAACGGCTGCAGGAGTACATTTAAAAACTGACAAGAGATTTAATTTGGCTGGGGACGTTAGCTTCAGGGTAGTTCCTGGAGATGCGCCACTAGAGGATATGATGGTATCACATGGTGGATACGATAATGCGGATGTAAACAAGGATATAAACTGCATGTTCCCTATAGATAGAATGAGGGAGTTGGCAGAAGAAGGTTTTATTAAAGCGATTTCATCAGTGAACTATGGTTTCATGGGAGGTGGTGGAGACCAGACAAAATTCACCCAGGAAACAGGACCGGAGATTGCCAGACAATTGAATGAAGAAGGCGCAGATGCAGTTCTCTTGACTGCAGGCTGAGGTACTTGCCACCGCTCTGCTGTAATTGTACAGAGAGCGATAGAGGAATCGGGGATTCCTACAATAATTATCGCAGCTTTACCTCCAGTAGTTAGACAAAACGGTACGCCGAGAGCAGTTGCTCCACTAGTACCAATGGGTGCAAATGTCGGTGCACCAAATGACATAGAAATGCAAAGGGCAATTGTAGTGGATTCATTAAAGCAATTGATAGAAATACCTAGTGCAGGTAAGATTGTACAATTGCCTTATGAGTATATAGCTAAGATATAAATGTTATGGGGTTACTATCTGCCTTCTTATATAGCGGGTAGATAGATCTCCCAATAAATAGGGTGGTAAATATGTTAAAAAAAGAGAAAGTTTATAGAAGGCTTGTAATCAAAACCTATCATGTTGAGCATGTAGAATTAGGAGACAAGACTCTGATAGATCGGAACTCACTCACTATTTCTTCGCCTTCAATCGATAAGATAATATCAAAGACTTCGGATATTAAAAGCCTGGATATTGAGATTATAGAGCCGTATAAGCACGACAGGTGGACAAATAGCATAATGGATATCATTCCAATCTCTACAAAGGTTTTGGGCAAATTAGGAGAAGGAACCACACATACCTTGACAGGAGTGTATGTTGTTTTGACTGGAATTGATGAAATGGGTAATCAGGTTGCAGAGTTTGGGTCATCGGAAGGGAATTTAGAGGAGAAACTTTACCTAGGTAGAGCTGGAACACCTTCAAAGGATGATTTTATAGTATCTTTTAACGTTACTTTAAAAGAAGGACAAGGGACAAATAGAAAAGCTATTCAAGAGGTTCATAGAGCTTGTGATCTGTTCGTTCAAGAAATAAGGGAACACCTCAAAAAAGTGGATAGCAAAACCTATACGGAAAAACATGTTTTTTATGACAAAAGCCGTATAGGTCAAAAGAAGGTTGCCATAGTAAAACAAGTGGCAGGACAAGGAGCTATGTACGACAATCAAATATTACCAAATGAACCCAGTGGATATATGGGAGGGAGATCCATTATTGATCTTGGAAATGTTCCCATTATTCTAACACCCAATGAGTATAGGGATGGTGCACTGAGGGCAATGACGTAAAGTAGGTGAGAAAATATGGGAATAGGACCATCAACCAAGGAAACAACCTTACATCATTTTAGGGATCCTCTTTTAGACGTAGTGTCAAATGACGAGGATATTGATCTGGTAGGGGTTATCGTAGTCGGAACGCCACAGCACAATGAAGATAAGTACTTTGTAGGTAAGCGTACAGCTGCTTGGCTGGAGGCAATAAGAGCTGATGGAGTTATCGTATCTGTAGATGGATGGGGAAACAGTCATGTTGATTATGCCAATACCATTGAAGAAATAAGCAAAAGAGGCATTCCAGTTGTAGGTCTAAGCTTCGTAGGTACGCAGGCAAATTTTGTAGTAAGCAACCAATACATGGATACTATTGTAGACTTCAATAAATCCAAGGAAGGTATAGAGACGGAGGTTGTGGGGGAAAACAATACAGATTATCTGGATGCGAAAAAAGCGTTAGCATTTCTAAAACTAAAAATGAGGGAGGGATAATTATGAGATTTATCAGGAGTATACATACCATTGATTCTCATACCATGGGTGAACCTACAAGAATCGTTGTAGGCGGAATACCAAGAATTCCAGGAGGAACAATGGCAGAGAAGAAAGCTTATCTAGAGAGTAATCTAGATTATGTTAGAACATCTCTGATGCATGAGCCCAGAGGACATAATGATATGTTTGGGTCCGTTTTAACCAGTACTACAATAGCGGAAGCAGATTTTGGAATTATATTTATGGACGGGGGAGGATATTTAAACATGTGTGGACATGGTTCCATAGGTGCGGTTACTGTGGCGGTAGAATCAGGAATGGTTGAAGTTGTGGAACCTTTCACTCACATAACCATGGAGTCTCCAGCAGGATTAATCAAAGCAAAGGTCAAGGTAGAAGGCGGTAAGGCAAAGGAAGTATCCATTATAAATGTGCCTTCATTTCTTTACAAGGAAGATGTGGAAATTGAAGTCCCTGGAATAGGGAAAGTTACTCTGGACATATCATTTGGAGGAAGCTTCTTCGCAATAGTGAATGCTAAACAATTGGGAATCAAAGTTGAGTTGGCAGAGTCAGATACACTACTGAAGCTTGGACTAAAAATTAGAGATATTGTAAACAATACCATAAAAGTACAGCATCCTGAGATACACCATATAAACACAGTTGATCTGGTGGAAATTTATGATGAATCAACCAATCCAGCTGCAAATTATAAGAATGTTGTTGTATTTGGTCAAGGTCAATTAGACCGTTCACCATGTGGTACAGGAACAAGCGCTAAATTGGCAACACTTTTTTCCAAGGGTCTATTGAAACAAAATGAAGAATTTGTCTATGAGAGTATTACAGGAACCATGTTCAAGGGAAGAGTCCTTGAAGAAACCAAGGTAGGAGAATTTGATGCAGTTATCCCTGAGATAACAGGAAGTGCATATATCACTGGATTTAATCACTTTGTGATCGATCCGGAAGATCCACTAAAATACGGATTTTCTGTATAAAAACAATTAAAAGGAGGATTTATTATGTTGTCAAATATCGTTTTAGGTGTATTGGGACTTATGACTGTATGGTTTTGTGTAGCATGGCTAAAGGGTATCAAGGAAGAGAAATCTGGAGCACCGACCCCGCACTTAATTGCAGTAGGATTTGTAACAAACTTTTTCGATACTCTGGGTATCGGTTCTTTCGCACCGACTACAGCCTGGTACAAAGGTGCCAAGCTGGTACAGGATAGAATCATACCTGGAACATTGAATGTAGGTCATACACTGCCGGTTGTTGTGATGTCATTCATCTTTATTCAAAGAGTGGAAGTTGAACCTCTGACATTGACCTTGATGCTTGTTGCAGCTGTTGCAGGAGCATTTTTAGGAGCAGATGTCGTATCAGGATTGTCTGAGAGGAAAGTACAATTTGGGATGGGTATTGCCTTGTTTATTACTGCAATATTTATGCTCTTGGGGATGTTTAACCTTATGCCATCAGGTGGTGAGGCAGTTGGATTAAGCGGAACAAAATTGGTTATAGCAGTAGCTGTTAACTTTATACTCGGCGCATTAATGACATTGGGAATAGGTCTTTATGCACCTTGTATGGCACTAATATATGCTTTAGGGATGAGTCCATTGGTTGCATTCCCAATCATGATGGGTTCATGTGCCTACCTTATGCCAACAGCAAGTGTTAAATTCATCAAAAACAAGGCATTTGATAAGAAGGCAGCTTTGGGCCTTGCAATTGGTGGGGTGCCAGCGGTATTTGTAGCTGCTTATCTGGTAACATCCCTACCAATGGCTGTACTTAGATGGCTCGTAGTTGCAGTTATACTATACACTGCTGTAACAATGCTTAAATCAGGAATGGAGTCAGCTAGAAAAGAAGAAACTGTGTGGGAAGCGTAAATATTAATACAATTTCTTGAAAAAAGATCGCCCCGGGTAACCGGGGCGATCTTTTGCAAGTAATATATATGGACAATGGCTCTTCTAATTTTCAAGAAGGGTCATTCCTTTGTCTATGATTCTGTTTTTTTCATACTCTTTAAGCTTGTTATAATAGCTTTCCACTTCGTTGACCATTTTAGTGTTGTGGGAGTTTTCAATAAGTTTGTTTTCAAGGTTTGATAGAAGCCTGTAGAATTTCCTGTCAGATTCTACTTCCATTAGTTCTCCTCTTTGAAGATATATATCAGCAATATCAAGCTTGTTGTATCCCCCTGAATTATAATCATTGATTGCTGAGTCCACAAGGGATTCAAGGTTTCCTCTGAATTGAACTTCCATATCTTCAAATTCTTGCATATACTCTCTGCTTATTTGCGCAACAGTAGGGCTTTGATTACCAGAGGGTTCAGTTGTAGTTGTTGAGATTTCTGAATTTGGTCCAGATTCAGTTGATACATTTTGTTCACTCATATTGTTTATATTTTGTGATTCAGTATCTTCATTTCCAGCTTCAGATTTTATGTTCTCACCTGTTGGGGTTGTTGTTTTTTCAATGTCATCGATTTCCATATCGAGATATTTTTCAAATGGGTTCACTTCAATCTCCTGGTATTCAGAAGCTTCTCTTTCATTTCCGAAATAACGATACTTTATATAGTTTATTCCCATGGAGAACAAGCTTTGATTCATGTAGACAATAACAGCAAAAAATACCGCAATTAGCGTCAATGATATAAGTAATCTTTTTTTCATAATGCACCTCAATTCGATAGTTATGACAATTATAACATAAAATAAAGGTTTTCATATACCTGTCAAGGGGTATTAAAAAAAGGAGATATTAGAAAAGAGGAGGGATTTTTTGAGTCAGTTAAAGATGCGTGTTAAATTGCCTAGCGGTATAAAGAAAATTAATCTGGAAAATGTTGTGGTCAGAAAGGCCGATGAAAAGGATATAGAGGGAATATTTCATGTGGCATCATCAGTGGGAAAGAAGATTCAGGATCCAATGCAGGGATTCCTCATGGACGACTACGAATCTGATCCTGAAGGACATAAGAACAAGCTTAGAAGAGCGCTGGAAATAAGCGATTACTTCTATGTAGCTGAATACATAGAGGATGATTACAGAGCCATCCTTGGCTTTACTTTCGGACTTCCCAAGGAAGTATGGTTACGGGAAAATCCACAGTGGCTTGAGGATTGCTATTTCAGACCGGATTTCAATCAGGAAAACCTGGTGAATTTTATTATGCTGGATAAGATTGCCGTTCTGGACAGATTCAAGCGTCAGGGAATAGGAGGAATGCTCTCAAAGAGGCTTATCAAGGATATTAAAGAGGACGGAATGTTCGATATCTTTGAGGAGGTTATCATTGCACCAATTCCAAATCTCCCATCTGTACTATTCAAGACAAAGAGAAAGTTCAAGCTTGCCAGTGTACGGTACGAATGGCATGAAGGCAATGTAATGACTACGCTTGTATATCATAGGAAGCTTAGAAGAAACACCTAGATATATAGTTCATAAATGATCCCCGGATTGATTTTCGGGGATTTTTCTTAAGAGAAATTGAATTGCAGGATTTGATAGAGAATAGGGGGATTATTGTGAAAATTGGTATTGTAGGAACCGGTGGAGTTGGTAGAGCTCTTATAGGATTAATTAATGAACGTGACGATATGGAGCTCGTTTTTGCATTAAACAGCAAGTCGGGAGCATTAAATGAAGAGGGACTGGATGCCGGCAAGTTGAATAAGTATCTCCAAGAAAGCAGGAATCTAAAAGACTTTGGAGAAGAAGGTTTTGGAAGCTGGACATTGGAAGAAGTTTTGAAAAATCACAAGATTGATTTTCTGGTTGAAGCTACCCCGACGGACAAGAAGACAGGGGAGCCTGCAATGAGTACAATCAGATATGCCCTTGAGAATGGAATAAACGTTGTAACGGCAAACAAGGGACCTGT
>NZ_JBMEMN010000053.1:0-12107 GCF_049310905.1 Gudongella sp. DL1XJH-153 | reverse complement strand
AGAAGTGATTAAACTACGCTTAAGTGGACCAGTTTTCGATTAAAATATGGTACAGATTTCGATTGACAAATACATATGAGATAATAGTTATAATTCAACATTAAAACTACTGAAAAGACGGTGATAAAATGTCCAAAATAAAACTAATAAAACCAGCTGTTGAATACGCCGAAGATATTATGACTTACAAAGAAGAGTTTCTTCAATTAGGAGACAGTCTGGCAGGATGTGGAAGTCTTAGAGACCATGATACTGCAGCAGGCTGGCTCCACGAAATTGACCTTCTTGAAAATGAAGAAACCTGTCCGGAGGGAAAAGTTTGCTCAAACACCTATTTGGCAGTGAAAATTAATGATAACAGCATTGTAGGTATCATCGATTTCAGACATCATATTGACCACCCGATCTTGGGCCTTTGGGGAGGACATATCGGCTATTCGGTAAGACCTGCTGAAAGAGGAAAAGGATATGCAAAAGAAATGCTTAAGCAGGTCCTTCAAAAATGTAAGGAACATGGCTTAAGCAGGGTTATGGTAACATGCGATGCAAACAATATCGCCAGCAAAAAAATCATCCTATCAAATGGTGGGGTTTTCGACAAGGATGTCCAGGTGGAGGGCGAAATAATCAACCGCTACTGGATAGAGCTATAGATTCACATCTTTGCAATTGGATGGCGAATAATCGTCTTAAGCTTTTCCGGTGCTGATTTTCTTGGGTCACTCAAGTAGATCTCATGGTGCTGCCTTAAACCTCCCATCACGGTCTTGTACCCTTCAGCTGTAATATGCTTTTCCAATTTATCTACAGTTGCTGGCTCATCATCATAGGGTCCTATATGCATAATCTGAGCACAAAGACCTTCTTTGTGCTCTCCCAGCCTTGCCCTTGAGAGATTGAGTCTAGGCTTCTTCCTGTATAAAGCATCTTTAGACATTTCAAATACCTCTGCAGTCACAAAGTCCGGCTGACGTATCATCATAATCCAATTGAACTCATTCTTTCGGCTTTTGACCTCACCATTAAAATGATCTTCGTCAAACCACCACAAACCCTCCAAGGGAGGAACCACAAAGTCAAAATATCCCTTTGGCTGGGTGTCATTCTTTTTACTCATCTTGATTGTGTAGGACAATCCATAGAGAATTTCCACAGCTTCCTTGTATGAATCTGAAGTGTTGGGATCTCCTGATCCTTCCACCATAAGGAACTTCATATCAGGAACCTCAATAATCTCCGGTGTTTTCTTCGGATTGTACAAACTCTTATACTCCTTTTTGAAATCATAGGCTGGCATATGCTTACTCCTTCCAAACATTATTTTTCTTTGACAGGTATCCATACCTCAACAACTTTCCTATCAAGTGGGTATGCCTCCAGCTGTGGTCCCTTTGCTATTTCATATTCTGATGATAGTATCCACCCTGACATCAGACGTTTCCACAAGCTTTGTATCTTTCTGGAACATTCCTCAACATCGTCATACTCCTCTGAAAAAACCGCCCACTTTCCAGCTGGCAAGGAAATTGAGTCCATGTCTTCAGGGATCTCCATTCCATCTTCAAATTCAGTGAATATCATGTAGTTATACTTTACAGACTTGGTATCTACAGAATCATAAAATGCTCCACCTAATGAAATATCCTTATAGGGCAAAGCTCCTGCAGCTTCGCAAATTCTTTGGTAGGTCCCATCCTCCTGGAATTCCACCCAAAACCTTGGTAGGATTTCATTTGGATTTTCATCTATATCCACCGCAATACTCTTTCCAAATATCTTTACCTGATCCTTGTCAACAATTCTGTAATTCATCTCAACATCTCCCTTTATAGAAATCTGAAAGGAAATCCTTGGATAGATTTTTAGCTGAACATCCTGCTTACGGGCCCCTGAAGGTGTAATTCCATGAAGCTTCTGAAATGCTCTTGTAAATGAATCCGGAGATTCGTACCCATACTTTAGTGCAAGGTCGATAATTTTAATGTCACTTTTTTGAAGCTCCATTGCTGCATGAGAAAGTCTTCTTCTTCGTATGTATTCAGATAGAGGGAAATCCACAATAAATGCAAACATACGATGAAAATTAGATACAGAACACTGTGCCTTCTCAGCGGCAGCTGAATAATCAATCTCCCCAGAAAGATTGTCTTCAATATAATCCAGCGCATCATTCATTCTTTCAAACCAATTCATACCCCAAGCTCCTTTCAATGATAAATATAGCATAAGGGGAGAAAAGCTACCCGACATTTGATGTCTTTTTGTGTAGGGTACACTTGTTATTCCCAAGAAAAATAGCCAGTCCCTCCAGGGGACCAGCCAGCAAAACCTACTCTACAATTTTGTCCTTCATCTTACCTATCAATTCCATAATGCCTGCTTCTACTTTCTTTAAGTCTTCCTCCTTAGGTGATCCCTCAAACTCAACTGACTCCACCATATCCCACTTCATTTTGTTTCTCTCAAGTATCTCAGCAAGCTCTTTTTCGGCTCCACCAGACCATCCGAATGATCCGAAGCGAAAAGCTACCTTCCCAGTAATTTTCTTTCTACCAATTTCATCAAGTGCTGCTGCTACCGGAGGAAACAACTTATACTCATATGTTGGTGCAGCAATTATTAATGCAGCTGACTTGAATACTGTTGCAATCATTTGACTTTCACTTTCCAGTGGCATTTCCAGCTTATTGTATTTTATGCCCTCTCGCTTAAGGACTTCTTCTGCATGGGCAATGGCCTTTGCTGTCATGCCATACATCGATCCCCAAAGAATTGTTATTTCGTTTTTACCCGCACCTTCAGCATACTGACTGAATCGTGAGTAATCATCCATAATCTTACTAGGATTCCCTCTGTAAAGTGGACCATGCCCTGGAGCTATTGTATTGATTTCAAATTCCTTGGATTTCTGGATTGCTTTTCTAAGCATCGGCGTAAATGTAGTCATTACATTTGAATAATACCTTATTCCTTCTCTTTCAAAAAAATCAATTTCATCTGGAGTCATTTCATCATCAAAATGATGCTCTCCCATTTTACCAAACGATCCATACATATCACATGAAAAGAGCGTTTTTGTATCCTTTTCAAAAGTATACATGGTGTCTGGCCAATGTACATTTGGCACTGGATGGAAACTTAACACTTTTCCATTTCCAAGATCCAGTGTATCTCCTTCTTTTACAATCTTGATTTTATCTTTCCCATAAAATGAACCTATAAGTTTTGCTGCCTTTTCTGTACATACAATTGTAAAGTCGTCCTTAATCTTCTCAAAGTTTGAAATCCATCCTGAATGGTCCGGTTCAGTATGGTTTACTACAAGATAATCTATATCCTCTGGATGGACATTTATTTCTTCAAGATTCTTGTAAAGAGTTTCGGGTATTCCATCCCAACCGATAACACCATCAATTATTGCTGTTTTTTCACCTTGTACAATATATGAGTTTAGTGTTACTCCATTTGCGATTTCCCATATACCTTCAAAAAGCATATCTTCTACATTCATGGATAGCATATGAATCCCATCTGCTATTTTAATTTTCTTCATGCTTCAGCCTCCTCTTATTATAAGTTGCTATGATGTATTTACCCCTTATCCGTTTATGTTAATTATATCCTGTGAGTTTTTTTAGTCAAGTTCCAACAAAGAGGCCTCGGGATTATCCCGAGGCCTCTTTGTCATACCTTAATTTATTTACTGTTGACTAAGTCTTCTCTTGTTCTCAAGCTGTTTTCTCCAAGCATGCATTACAAGTGAAACACCAATAACTCCATATGCTACAAATACACGGAAGTACTCTCCCAACTGGGCATCGCCAAACAAATTTCTCCCTGCCAAAGGTGATACAATAAACAGAGTATGGAACAACAATGTTCCAAGCAATGCATGGCTAATTTTTGCATTTGTTACAGAAGCTCCACCGATTAAAAGTGCTGCTACTGAATAAAATCCAATCTGCTCATGACTTCCGTAGGTGCTGAAAGTTCCAAGATTCTGTAGGAAAATTATATGCCCCCATGAAGCAAAAACAGTAGACATTATCATAGCCATCAATCTGGTCTTGTCTGCGTGGATACCTGATACATCTGCAATATGTCTGTCCTGTCCAACAGTCCTGAAGTCCTGTCCGAGCTTGGTTCTGATAAAATAAGTAGTGAATACACACATCAGCCCTATAAGTATTGCTGTTAGCATGGGCACAGATATCATATTGATTACTGATTCACTGCCCCTTACATAAATCAACCATCCAATTAGCGCAATACCGCTTGCACCAGAGAAAACATATTTTTTCTTCCCAGGTTCCTGTCCAAGGGAAGGTATTCCTTTCATGTATCGAAATATTCCATGCGCAATTACTAAAACTCCAAATCCCATTCCTGCAATTGTAAATGGTAGTCTCCAGAAATCGTCAATTGCATACCTCAAGCCTCCAGCCAGGTCAATCGTAGTTCTTAGACCTACTCCAGAGCTAAGTACAAGGGTTTCATTGTAAAAGGGAATAACCCCTCCAATCATAATTAGGAATATTAATTGGTATATACCATTTGAAAAGAATCCCAGTATCATACCACCAATCATTTCCTGTCCTTTTGTCTTATTGAAGAGTCTACCTGTCAGGTATCCCAGCAATATGGCAAGTGGTGTTGTAAGAAGAACTGTTACACCAATGCCAGGAAGCCCTACTATTCCCCAATGTGTAACAAATATTACTGCTGCCTGTGCACACATTGCCCCAAGCACTATTGCAAAATTAAGTCCCATACCTGCCATTACAGGCAAGAGAAGAGCTAGCACAAGGAAACTGTTTCTTATCATTCTAGTAATTATATCATTAACTAAGAAACCAAAAGAAAGTCCTGAATAGTAGAATCCAATCACACAAAGAACAATAAAGAACACTGTTACCATGTTATGGGTCAAAATAGTTTTTACTTTCTTGCCTAAACTTATTTCTGGTGGGGTAATTTTGATATTCTCATCCATTATTCTCCACCTCCAATTTGTGTCAATGCATATAGAATTATTCCGTTACTTATTACAATACGTGCGATCTCAGCCAGACTACTTACATCTTCCAAAACTTTATTTGCTACAGGAAGAGAAATAACTAGCAATGACTGGAAAAGAAAAGCTCCGATTATTACATTGGCTATATTAGCCTTCTTGATGGTTGCTCCACCTATAAGAATAGCTGCAACCGCTGCAAAGCTCATAAACATGGGAGCCTGATACAACTGTATAAAACCAAAACTCTGGCTATATATTACTATTCCGACTGCACTTAATGCTGTCGAAAGCATTGTCCCTACTACACGCATCCTATTTACATTGATTCCTGATGCTGTAGCAAATTTTGGACTATCCCCTGCAGCTATCATTGCAGTCCCCGTCCTTGATCTTAAGAATGCCCAAACCAGAAAACAGAAAAAAAGCATAAACAAGAGTAATCCTGTAGGTATCTTAACATTAAATAATTCGAACGCTCCCCATTCATTAAGGATCCTTTCATACCTGCCCTGTAGGGTTATGGTAGTCCTTAAACCTGTTCCGATAGGCCATCTCATGTCTTCACTTGTAAAAGGCAGTATCAGCCAGCCTATGCTCATAAGAGAAACTATTGAGAATCCTACATATGTAGCTATTGTCATCTCAGATCCCTTTACTCTGTTAAGTAGAAGACCGTAGAAATATCCTGCAACTAGTGATAAGGGAATGCTTATTGCAACTGCAGTGAAAAGTGCTGTAAAACCATAGAGGTCAAACTCTATTGCCAGCAAACCTCCAATAAGTCCACAAACTATTCCTATTGGTATCCCAAAGTTTAGACCAATGCCTGCAAGGATACCGGGAACCATGGCTAGTACAAGGATTCCATTCATGCCTGTACGCACAAGTGCATCTGATAGCAGGTCATTAATAGGTATTTCAAGCATTATTGCCATCACCAACAAAGATAGCAGGAATGCAACAATTATTATCCGAGGAATGCCAAATCGGTTAACGTATTCTTTAATAGCCTTATCCATCTGTCTTCACCTCTTTACCTTTGACCTTTTTGTATTCACCGGACATCATCAGACCAAAATCAACATCACTGGCATCTGGTGGAAGTACTCCTTCCAGCTTACCTTCATTTATTATGGCAATCCGGTGGGATATCATCCTAAGTTCAGCCAATTCACTGGATGTCATAATAATAGTCATACCATGATCTCTGTTTAGTTGAACCAATGTATCCAGCACTAGTTTCTTGGCACCTACATCTATTCCTCTGGTAGGCTCTGATACAAATAGAACCTTTGGATTCAAAGTTAAAGATCTGGCTATACAAACCTTCTGCTGATTACCACCACTGAGACGTCTAGTAATTTGCTCTGGTCCAGTGCATCTGATATCAAGTTCTTCAATCATTTTCAGTGAATGCTTCCTTATTTGTTTTGTATCCCTTTGTGAAAACGGTCCAATTTGTCTTATGAACTTTCCTTGAATCTGCATTGATGTAACTGCAATATTAAGTTCAATGGAATTGTCCAAAAGCAGTCCTATTCCCCTACGGTCTTCAGATACAAAAGCAAGACCCTCTTTTAGCGATTTTTCAGGATTATTAAGAGTAATTTCTTTATCATCGAGTTTAACAGTTCCTTCCGTTTCATACAAACCCATGATTCCGTTTGCAAGTCCGATTTTACCCTGACCAGCCAACCCGCCAACTCCCAGAATTTCTCCTTCATAAATATCCAAATCAATTCCTTTGACTACCTCACCAGGCATGTCAACATAGAGATCTCTAATCTCCATTTTTACATTCTTTCCTTCGGATGATACAGACTTGGCTGAATCCATTTTAATTTCTCTGCCGACCATAAGGTTAGCCATTTCAAATACATCAGTATCCTCTATGTTTTTTGTAACAACATGCTGTCCATCTCTTAAAATAGTTATTCTGTCTGCAACCCGCTTCACTTCATCTAAACGGTGAGTTATAAAGAGTATGGCAATGCCTGAATCCGCAATCATTCTCATGGTTTCCAATAACCTATCTGCATCAGATTCTGTAAGAACAGCAGTTGGTTCGTCAAATACCAGAACCTTAAGATTCTCCTTGTCCAATTCTCTTGCTATTTCAACAAATTGCATAAAGCTTACCGGAAGCCCTGCAACCTTGACCCATTCCTCTACGTTCATGCCAAGTTTATCCAAGGCTTTTCTTGCATCCTTGTTCATGGCTTTCATGTCAAGTGTTTCCAATTTCTTCCCTGCCACTCTGCTTAGTATTCCAGGATTTGTTATTTCCCTGTTCAGCTTAATATTCTCTGTTATGCTGTAGCCTGGAATAAGCATAAACTCCTGATGAACCATTCCAATTCCTTTGTGCATTGCTTCAACAGGTGATTCGATAAAAGTTTCCTCGCCATCTACGAAAACAGTGCCTTCAAATCCACCAGTATTATGTATTACCGACATACCAAACAAAATGTTCATCAATGTTGATTTACCTGCGCCGTTTTCTCCTAATATACCGTGTATTTCACCTGGCTTTAGACTAATGTTTATGCCTGATAGCACTCTGGTTCCATAGTACTCTTTTCCAATGTCTCTCATGTCCAAGACATACTGATCATTGTTCTGTTCTTTATTCAAATGAATATTCCCTCCTTTTATGCAGATTTCATGGAGTGACATAATATTGTGCAAGGCATATGCCTTGCACAATATTTAATAATGTATATTTCAAATTCTTAATGAGTGTCTATTTTATCTGTTTAAAGGACTAAAATTCAACAGCTGCTCCAAGATACAAGAAGTAATGATCGTAATTGCCATAGTTTCCAAGTACGATTTCTCCATCAGCAACTCTCTCCATGATTGTAGTTAAAACTTCAGCATCTGCTTTACCATTAGTGTTTCCTTCAAGATACTCAATTGCATAATCAACGCCTGCTTCAACATACATCATATTTACTGGCACTGACCAAGATGCAACTCTTCCATCCATTCCAGCTTCATCAACTTTTGAGTCAATTTCGCTAAGGATGTAATCAAGATCTCCTGCTTTGTCTTCTGGTACTGCTATCCCTAGTGCTGCAGGTAGTGCATGGTAAGGTGATGGACAACACTGTACAGGGAATATTGCTCCTGTTTCAACAGTTTGGCGAATCATTGGCTCCATCATCGAACAGTTGGTTCCAAAGAATGCTGTGTTTACTCCGTACTCTTCTACCTTCCGTGGTAGGTCTTCCATAATAAACTGCTGTGTTCCTGGTACTCCAGCATCTCCTGTTGGGTCTGGTGCATCCTGCTCAACCCATACCAGGCCAATCTTCTCAGCTTCTTCCTTCATCAAATCTCTTCTTGCAGCTAGCATTTCGTATGACATATGTCTTGGGAATGAGTAATGTACAAGAACTTCTGCTCCCATGTCTTTTGCCTGTTGTGCAATTTGTGATCCACGAGCAAGGTCATTTGTCTGAATTATTACATCGCCGTATTCAGCTATAACATCTGGGTCCTCTCCGGGAACTCCAAGTACAAACAATATGTCATCTCTCATTTCTCTTACTCTACCAATTGCTGCAGCTGCACCAGGTACAGCCTGTACCATTACAATCGCCTTAACATCAGGATCTGAAGCCATTGCCATCATATTAGTTATTGTAGTTTCCTGCTCCTGCATAAATCTGTCAGGATATGTAGATAGGACGATCATGTCACCATATTTTTCTTTCATATTCTCAGCAGCTCTAAACTCTTCTTCACCTTGAGATACTGTTCCTGTCATAACACCAATCTTATACGCAGCTTCTTCAGCTGGTGCTTCTGCTGGTTCTTCAGCTGGTGCTTCTGCTGGCTCTTCTGCCGGTGCTTCTGCTCCACAACCAACTAAACTAAACATCATCATTAACGCCAAAAATAAAGCTATACCTTTTTTCATTTGAATCCCCCTTAAATTTTCGTTTGTAGTTTGATACAAGTAATATATGCTAACCTACTCTTCCATTCCTCCCCTCAAAACAACGGAATTTTACTTCTTATCACGCTTAAAAACGTGAATCAAATAAGTTTAATACATGTTACTTAAAAAAGCATAAAACCATCCAAGCTAACACTTATTTAAGATTATACTCGAGAATTAAATATAATGCAAGAATTTTCTAATCATTCTGTTATTGTTTAATAATTAGCATATACGACTTATTTGATTTACTATTTGAACTAAAACCAAGACAAATAAAAACCCTTTGAACTATTGTTTTCCCAACAGTTTAAAGGGTTTTTTTCAAATCATATGCCCACTGATAATTATATTTTTGAAATTGAGAAACCAAATTAATTATTGTAAACCATATCAGTTTGGCACTACAACATATCGTCTGATTTTCAACAATTAGTAACCTTGTCTTGGTTAAGTCAATACAATAAGGTGACTTAAACAATCATTTAAGATATTGTCATGTATCTAACAATACTGTGATTCTTTTTTTCTTGATTTACTTGAAAATCTGAAATACCGACCCTTTTCCATTCTCTCTGATACTGAGTTGATGAATATTGGAGTATTGACTCATTAGCTTTTATGGATAATACATACTGCCATTTTGCCGTTGTTTCGTCTGAATACTCACCTCTTAAATCTATAAGATGAATTTTCCAAGATTCTCAATAGCTTCTTGTTCCTCTATAGGTTTGCTTAGAAAGTAACCTTGAATCATATCACAATGGTTCTTTTCGAGATAATCCATTTGTTTTTGATATTCCACACCTTCAGCTACAACTTTCAGTCCCATCTTGTGAGCCATTGAAATTATATCAGCTGTAATTATCTTGGTTTCATCCTTCTCAATTATCCCGTCAATGAAATACTTGTCAATCTTTACTATATCGATGTTTAATTCCTTAAGTCTAGCAAGTGATGAAAATCCAGTTCCAAAATCATCTATTGAGATCGAAATACCCATCTCCTTTATTTGTTTCAGTTTTTGATTTATAATCTCATAGTTTTCAAGAAGAACTGATTCGGTTATTTCAAATTCCAAATACCCTGGATCAACTTTATATGAATTTGCAATCTCAAAAACATCATCTACAAATTCTTTTCTCAGAATTTGCATTCCAGATATGTTTACGGATACATTAATCTCTGCAAACCCACTTCTATTGACTCTACTTAAAAATTCACAAGATTTCTTAAGTATTATCTTTCCCAGGTCATATATCAACTGTCTTCTTTCTGCTATGTCAATAAACTCTAATGGAGAGATGTTCCCGATATCTTGCAAGTGTAACCTAGCCAATGCTTCATATCCCATTATTTGCTTCCCTTTAATATCCATCTTAGGTTGGTAACAAAGGTACAAACTATCTTCACTCGTTTCATTTATTATTGCTCTCAAAGATTTTTCAATCCTATCTTCTCTTCTAACAACATCCTCCATCGCTTCCTCGTAGAAACGCACAGGGCTGTTTGTATTATTGTCTATGTAAGACAATGCAAGCGTAGCATCCTGCAATAATCTATCCACTGTCGTATCACTATCTCTGATTTCAACAATACCTAATTCTACATTCACATACTGATACTCACTTGTTACCATGGACTCATTCCTAAAAACCTCAAGAATTCTCCATGACATTTGAATAAGTTCCTCTCTGCTACCATAGCTGTTCACAACTAGTATAAATCTATCCGCATTAAACCTGAATAACCTATCATCCGATTCCAGGACACCTTTTATTTTTTTGGCTATTTGGGTTATAACAAAATCCCCATATGAAAATCCATATGTCATATTAAGAGTCTTAAAGTTCTTGGTATTAATTAGCATTATTGCTTTTTTGTCATCAAAATCAGCAATCAATTCTTCTAGGTACTCCATAAGATATTCATCGTTTGGAAGACCGGTCAGTTTATCATAAAATGCAATTTCTATATTGGACTTGTTTTTTCTGTATGCGTAAAATAAGACACCTGTCATAAATACAAATACTATTGAAATCTGAATGAATCCATCTAAAATAAGCCTATATATTTCCTTATCAACAGATTCAGTAGACCATAAAATATTAAGCGTTCCGTTTTTTTCACCATCATGATATATTGGAACACTTGTCTGCAGTAGATCTTGACCTTCATACTCAATTCTTTCTGGACTATAGTCTTCATTTTCTATTCTTTCCTTGAAGCTTTCATCAATTAGATTTGTCTCAGGAGTTTGATCGACACTACTGCCCAGAACACTAAAGTCATTGTCCAGGAAAGTAACATATACAATGTCATCTTTACCTGCAATAATATTCACCAGCTGCTGGAACTCAAACTGCCCAATTAAATTATGTACAGTTTCTGCCAATTCTCCGATCTGAATAAATGAACCATCCTCATTCTTTACATAACCATACTTTTTATATACTCCACTTATTACATCTTGACGTATATCTTCAACCATTGTATTATCATCACTCATCATAAAATCATAAATTGGATGTCCCTCGTATACTTTCCAACCGATAAAATCTTCGTAATTACTGAATATGATTTCACCATCACTATTGTACAGTGAAATTTCATCTAGATTCAGTTCCTTTGCTAATTCAACTAAAACAGCAATATCATCATGATTATCAATCATGGATATTGCTTTACTGACGATTATGAGTTTTTCATTTAGCATATCGGTTATTATAGACTGAGCATCGTGTGCATAGATAAGAGCTTGAGAGTAACTGTCTGCCATGCTAATGGACTGTTCTTCAAAGCTCTTATATCTTTCATCTATACGATTTTCGGCAATTACATATGTAACTATAGAAAATAAAATAATCAAAATAATAAATGGCACTAAAAAATATCTGATATTCCAACTATTAAGTTTATCCTTCCGCATAAGACAACCCCTATTGTTTAATCACTAAGAGCTTCAAATTATTGATATAAGCTAGCTCTGATGAAATGCATTATATAAACATCATACTTGAAAAGTATACCATAGGTGTATATTTGGGTCAATTTTATGTAAGAGTCAGATAGTGTCAATTTACTGTCGGATAAAAATAATTATAGCTTCTCCGTAATATATTTTAGACTCCTCGTACTGACTTT
>NZ_JBMEMN010000052.1:0-12396 GCF_049310905.1 Gudongella sp. DL1XJH-153 | reverse complement strand
GAAACAAAGATAATAGAGTTCGACAAACGAGTCGCAAAACGAGCAAGAAAAGCCAAAGAAGCAGGGATACAAAACATCAGATTCATCAATACAGCAAAGAAGACAGGTACAGCAGTACTGTTAAAGTCAGTACGAGGAATCTAAAATATATGTACGGAGAAGCTATAATTATTTTTATCCGACAGTAAATTGACACTATCGAGAAGATGAGGTTCATTGACAACAATATCGCCACAGGTTATACTATTATAGTATTAAATCAACTGTGCGCCCATAGCTCAGCTGGATAGAGTAGCTGGCTTCGAACCAGTTGGTCGGGGGTTCGAATCCCTCTGGGCGTACCAAATAGAAGTATTGAAATGACTGCATTGTAGCGTTTTAGCTTTAGGGTTGAAGGAGAGAAAATCCTTTCCCCGGAGCAATAGCGGAGCAATGCAGTCTTATGTTTGCCTTTATTTTACTTCATAAGGTATAAAGATGTCTCTTATTGTGTCATGATTCTTGAAGGAGTTATTATCAGGAGTTAAGAGATAGTTTGAATCAAGTTTGAATAGTTTCGTAAGAATTTCTCTGGAAGAGTCCACCATTGTGTTTGAAACGTGGCTATAAATATCTAGCGTTGTTGAGATAGTGGAGTGCCCCATAATGGACTGAGTAACCTTTGGATGGACATTATTTTCGGCAAGCCTTGTTGCATAGCTATGGCGAATGCCATGGAAACTGATTGGATCTACTTCAGCTCTCTTTAGAACATTTCTCCATGATCTAGAAACATTTGCCTGCATCAGGTGAGTTCCATTCGTGGATTGAAATACTATGTTATATTCCTTACTTGATTTGCCAGCCTTGAGGTTCTGCTGGAGCATTCTTTGTTTGTGTTTTTTGAGAAGTACAGCAAGCTCTTCTGTGATTGGTACATATCTATTGCTGGACTTGGTCTTTGGTTCCTTGATTTCCCTTACATAATTGTTTCCCTCATCATCTCTGTTTTTGAATTGAGTAATTGCCTTGTTCACATGGATAGACAGGTTCTCAAAATCTATGTCATCCCAAGTAAGTGCTGTGATTTCGCCTTTCCTTAGACCTGTAAGCATATCCGTTAATATCAACAGCTCTGTTGTGCTTTCAGTATTTATGGCTCCGATTATCTTCAGCTGTTCTTCAGCTGTATAGAACTTCTTCTTATCTTTGATCTTCTTGAAGTTAATGTTGCAATTCAAGGAAGGGTTTTTCATGATGTATCCATCAATGACGGCTTCATTCAGTGACATACGTATGGTTTCATGTAAATGCTTGATGGTGCTTGGACTCAAACCACCTTTTCCATCCAACCTACCAGAGTCATACTTTTCTGTATACATATCATCAATCATTGGCTTTTTAAGTTTCTGGATCTTCACATGTCCAATTGATGGAATGATATGCTCATATACATGATATTCCAGTGTATCAAAGTTCTTATTGCTAACTTTGTTCTTCTTTTTCTTTAACCATAATTTGAGATATGCTGCATAAGTTATATTGGTTTTCTCCACGTAGGTTCCATTTTGAATAGATGCTTCAAGCTCCTTCTTTTTACGAGTGACCTCTTGCTTTGTCTTCCCAGAAAAATAGACTCTGTTAAGAGAACCATCAGGCTTTAATCCAACAGTGATGATTCCTCTCCATCTATTTCCCTCATTGAAAATCGTTCCTTCACCATTGCCTCTGGTCTTGTTTTTTTGACCTCTTTCTTGTGTTTCCTTTGTCATCTTCGCTTCCTCCTTTTTGGATAAGTTCATAAGTGGACAAGCTATGTGCCCCCTCATGGCAATTTTTTCTAATTCATTTCCGTTCTATACGCTTCCATTTTTTTGATGACTCCAAGTTTCGTTTTATCAGTAAAGGATTTTCTTATAAGCCTCCCATCATCATGTCTGCCAATAGTGATTTGTCCTACCCAATTATCCTGTGATCTGTAAATAGTACCAGTACCGTTTGCTCTTCTCTTCTTATTCTTTATCATCATCTTCATTTCAAATCCTCCCTAAAGTTTGTTATAAAAGGGGCCAGGTTATATGACCCCTCATAGCTATTCTTATTGATGATTGAGTGATTCCATAAATTCATCTATTCTCTTTTCAACCTCTTCAGTAGTGTTACCGAAGAAGGCTTCGTGGAATAGGGTTCCATCTGGCCTCTTTCCAATGACATATTTTCCTCTTTGCGTAGGGATGTTTCCCTTAGCATTATTGCATATTTTCGATTGCTTCCTTTTCTTTTTCAACTGTGAACCCCCTTTAACAATAGTTTTCATTCTTTCAGACTAAAATAGACATTGTGCTTGACTACATAGTTTGATGTTTACGAAGCCATTCAATAGCATCTTCCTTAGCAATTCTGATGCATCCTGGCGTCGGTCTAAAAGCAGGGAATCCATTTGCATGTACTAGCTTATAGGCGTTCGTTTTGCTTATTCCTATTAGTTCAGCAAACTGAGTTACATTAATAACCTCTGTAATTACTTGTGTCTTTGTCATATCTTTTGTACCTCATTATTTTTAATGGGTCTAAGCCTTATCTTGGTCTTTTCTTAATCTTTGTCCAGGTCTCTTCTTCCTGATTTTGGTTTTACTAGTTTAATATTTCTAGGCATATCAGCTAAGGTCATTCTTCAGCTTAGGTACATACCTCAATTGAGCGAGAGATTAATCTGAGGGTCCAGCCTCTTATGCCAGACCCATCATATACAAACAGCTCCTTGCTGGTACTGGGCTTGCTCAAATCGATGGATAGATAAGCCATCCGAACATACCTTCACAAATCATTTTCTAGGATATCACCACCTTTTTTGAAACATGGAGCACAATATACACTCCTTTAGTCGAGCACTACCATAATGTAGCACCCCCTTTGGATGCGGGCCGGCCGGCGGTGAAACAACTTCTTCTCCGTTCCTACATACCATATAGCACACCAATGGATCCTCCTTCTTATACCGATGTATATCTTCGTTACTATAGAGGTATCCATTTCAGGCACGAGGCCATTCTTTCGGTTGCTATTGTGCGAGCCTATATGTGCTGCTCCTGAGACAGGGGTTACCTCCTGCAGCACAACTCTATCCCTGATTCATTTGCGATACATACATATTTACTGGATACTAATCCCTGATGTCATTCCACTCTCCATAGGGTTTAGTAATCCAATCATCTTTGAACAATCTATCCCAAGCATCACCTCCTAAAGTTTCCTCAACAATTCTCTTGGCCTTGAATTGGTAGTTTGGATATCTTCCTCCCACTGTGTAGTGGAACAGTCTGCTTCTTATGCAGTCCTTAATCTTTTCCTCGGAGTCGGCCTCAAGAATCTTTCTCCTCAAATCTCTTTCGGCGTGATAAGATGCTCTCACACTTAGACCCTTATTACCTTTGGATATCCTTAGCCCCAGATAGGTTGTTTCTTTCTTTTCCAAGTTTGATCTCCTCGCCTCTTTCCATTTGCACCAAAGCCCTTTCTTTCTCAGTTCAGTCTTAAGCTCCGTTATTGCCTTCTTAAGCTTCTCCTTGGACTTGGCAACAAGGAGTATGTCGTCGCTGTATCGAGGTGAATACACTTCATTTTCTCCCTGGAAGAGGTTGTCCATATCCGTAAGGTATAGGTTGGATAAGGTGGATGAAATTGGTATACCTTGGTATATCCCTTTGTCCAGGTATGTCAGTGATCCATTATATTCATATGGAACCTCAATACTACGCTTAATGTCATCAAGGCATTGCTCTGAGACCAAGGGTTCAAGTTGCCCATACAGTATTTCTCTGTTTATGTTATCGTAGTATTTGCTGATGTCTACCTTATATACAAGGTTGTAGCCTTTGGAAATTAGTTGCTCTAGAAATGAGACAACATCTACAATAGAGACTCCTTTTCTGTAAGCAAAGGTATTGTAGGCTAGGTGGGGATTGATACGTTCATTGAGTTCGGGGAGAAGCGTCTTTCTCTGATATTGCTTGTCTGGCTCTTTTAGGATAAATATTGCTCGTTTCTTTCCTGGCTCCTTCTTGGGAATCATTGCTTTTCTCACAGGCGAAGGATTGTATTCTACTAAATCCCTTTCTTTCTTAGACAAGTTTATATCATAGTCATCCATTGTTGTTTTCATCCGAATCAACTCCATTTCTTATTTTTTTCTACGGATATTCAATTTTCCTGTGATCCTCCAGTTGTAGCTGGATCAGCTCTGCTTTTAAGCATTAATACACACCTCCTTACTATTTATACTCAATGGTATCACAAAATTACTGTATATGCAAACATTAATTGCGACACAATATTCTCTTGAATTTTGTCTGTGAATAGTGTATTCTGAAAAAGAGGTGATAAACGTGAGTAATTACTCCAAGCATGAGGCAAACAAAATCATTGGTAAGAGATTGAAGGATTTCATAAAGTGGAGAGGATATAATTACAAGAATGTAGCGGAAGCTATTGATATGAGTCATGGATACATACGACATCTTGTAGGAGGTAGGTATACACCGTCGGCAGTAACCATAATCAAGATAGCAGTCTTCCTGGATATTGAAATTCAAAAACTTGTGGATGGTATTGAAAACTGGATAGTGCCCAAAGGCTTAGATTTCTATTCAGAGCAACTTAGTGCATCAGATATAAACCTCTACTACAATAAAATGGAAGATGCCAAAAAACAGTATCTAGATGATAATCCAGAAGCAGCTAAAAATCTAGGAACAATGGGTTATAATGAAGAAGATGAAGACCAAGAAATTAAGGTTCCAGAAGCAAAACCAGGTTTTCGTCTGGTGAGAATGTCCAAACACACGATTCATGACAACTCACTGGACTTGCTGGGAATACCAAAGTCTAGTGTCCTAGACACCGTACCTACTGATGTGGATAAAATAGTAGATGGGAAGATATACAGGATATATACTAGTGATAGAATCTACTACAGGAAAGTAGTAAGGGTTGATGACACACTGGTCCTTATTCCTTTTAGCAGTGACTACAGGTACACAATTGTCAAATTGAATCAATCTGAAGTGAAGTCCATCGATGAGGTAAGGTATGTGGGCTTCTCCATTGATTTAAAGATTAAGACAGATTAAGAATTGATTTATGTTATATTGTCCTACAACCCCCACCAAAGGCATACGAAAAGTACTTTTTGCTGTTAAGGACAGTTCTAGCATCCATGAGACCAAAAAATGTCTATTTTTAGGGATTCTCAAAATAATTGTTGTTTAATTTATGGGTTCATTGTGCAAATCCCTCAATATAGTAGGTATTATAAGATTCGGGTCTAGAGTCCATTTCTTTCAGTAATCTACATTATATATACAGATTCTTGAGCTACATCCTTCACACATATACCTGTCACATTCACTAGAAGCTGAGTACCCATCATCTGAAGTGACAATGGGTATGCAAGTCTCCATAAATAGGGTGCAGTTGTTGCATATGAAATTGTCCAAGGGAACTGATCCCACATACGGACATATGGTTATGAGGTGGAGAGGGGAGGGATTCATATCTCCCCCAGCTCCTTAAGGGACACATATGACCCATTGCCTATGATCACATGGTCCACGACCTTGATACCGATGATGTTACCGGCATCTACAAGCCTCTTGGTTACACTAATATCCTCACTTGATGGTGTGGCATCTCCACTTGGATGTGGGTGTGATAAAATAAGGCGGGCTGAGTTCCTTCTAATTGCTAGCTTAAAGACATCTCTAGGGTGTACAATGGCTTGGTTTATGGTTCCCTTGGATATTTCAACAATATCTATGACCTGATTCTTGGTGTCCAGCAGCACCACGCTGAATGTCTCAACCTCCTGATGCATCTGCTTGTTCTTCAGTAGATCATAGACAACCTCAGGAGAGGTTATCCTTACTCCCTTGTAGACCTTTGCCTCATATAGCCTTCTTGCAATTTCTCGATAGGCCTTGATTTGTTCAATCTTGTGTCTTGGCAGACCGAAGTTTTCAAGCTCTTCAGGGCCAGAATTGATTAGTATCCCTGATAGACTGCCAAAATACTCCGTAATGGACTCCAGAATCTTTTCATTGTTCTCGGATAAGGCAAGCTTCAGTAGGTTCTTATTTGACATGGTTTCGTAGTTTAACATAATTGATCCTCCTTAGTAATTTATATGCCTCTCAGAGCCTATAAGAGGCTACAGGAGACGTTTAAACAGCTTAGCAATACGCACGTTCGACTGAGAAAACAAAAAGCCCCAGAGAGCAACCTCTGAGGCATCTTGATTTCAACATATATTAATAATTGACAACTACAATATGATGGGATACACTGTAATTGAGCGCAGTGGTCCCTTCGGGGGCCTTTTTCTATATACAAGCATAATAGAGCTTGACCCCGAAGATTCCATTCCATCCTTGCGAGAAGGAGAAATCAACTACAACAACCTCCTTTCCACTGTCAATTTCAGGTGCAAGTACCTGGGCAAGATCCCTGGGTAGATAGCCAAGTTGGGCAGACATATTGTCTACTCGATCAGCATCAACCCGTATTGCATTTGCATCATAAGTGTTATCACTCTCCCTTCTAAGATTTAGCCAATAGAGACCTTTTGGGAGCCTGGACAATCTCTCGATAAGCATTTGTCTTGAGCTTCCGTCATCATTGGAGAAGGTTACTCCACGTATAATTGATACAGAGGTCTCCAACTCCTTCTTTAGGAGTCTCCAACACAATTTTAGGAGTGTACTCCAGGACACACATACCTTGATGCCCATCTTCCACAGCTGATGAGACCTCCTCAAAACGGAGGAAGCCATGCTTCTTCTTGATGATTCTTTTCTTGACATACAACTCATCCTTTCATTTAGATATTAATAAAGCCCAGACCAGAATGACATGAGCAATTATCCAATTAGCACCTCACCAAAGAGGGGGGTGGGCTCGTTAGGAATTATTTCACAGAGATGGTAATGTACTAGGTGCCCTCGAAAATTATTCATATTTTAACTATTAGAGGTAATTTCCAGACAATTTCCAGACAAATGATTTCCTATTATAGGAATTATCTGACAAATATGTTACAATAATAATAAATAATTTTTCTTAAGTACTGAGTAATCTTAAAACAGTAGTAATACATTAGTTCTTAATTTCTATTAGGATTGCTGATGGTTAGGGACATGATAGTATATTATTTACTCAAAAGAAATTTGGACAATAGGAGGATATTCTATGCCTTATTATGTTATTGATAAGTACCCTGTATTTTTGACCAGAAAAAAATATGGCATACTTCGGGAGGAAGCTTTAAAAGACAAAGATTTAATGTTTAAAATGAAGAGCACCATGAAATCTAATTACCATAAGGTTAAAGAGAATGAAGAAGCAAAATCATTAATGTATGATATGTTAAAATCCGAATATGATAACAACGAGGAAAATTTCATGTTTAAATGGGTGTATTTTGACATGAATGGCGAAGAAGGCAAAGAAAATATATGGAATTTATTAAGTGACTATTGTACATATTATGGACATTCATATTTAGAGGAAATCAGAGATTTATCAAGCTCAATGATTAGGGATATATTAGGAGAATCATATAAATATCCGATGGGGGAACTATTTCTATTGGTTCATGAAGTTAAACCAGTTCAATGGTATTGGAAATACACGGCAAAGATGAAGAATAGATACATCCGAGCTATTATAGATACTAAAAGAGTAACTTCTATTAGTGGTGTGTTAAAGGAATTCAAAATTGAGTTTGACAATGGAGGCTATATTATTTTTAGTGAAAATATTGTGATAGCAATATAGCCATACTTATCTTAATTTTAGTTTTATAATGATTATAATTTTTTGACAAGGAGGGAACACATGGCTGAGAATACAGGCAATATTGGTTTTGAAGAAACCCTTTGGAAAGCAGCAGATAAACTAAGAGGAAGCATGGATGCATCTGAGTACAAGTATGTTGTGCTTGGATTGATATTCCTTAAATACATATCCGATAAATTCGAAACCAAGTTCAATGAACTGGTTGAAGAAGGAGAAGGCTTTGAAGAAGACAGAGATGAATACTTGGCTGAGAACATCTTCTGGGTTCCCAAAGAAGCCAGATGGTCATATATCATGGATAATGCGAAAGATCCCAAGATAGGCCAGTTTATTGATGATGCTATGATACTTATTGAAAAAGAGAACCCATCCCTCAAGGGAGTATTGGATAAAAGATATGCCAGACCTGAGCTTGATAAGAGAAGACTCGGGGAGCTTATCGACCTTATTTCTACAATAAAGCTACACAATAACGGTGAAAAGGATCTCCTAGGAAGAGTATATGAATACTTCCTTGGACAGTTTGCATCAGCAGAAGGAAAGGGCGGAGGAGAGTTTTATACTCCAACCAGTATTGTAAAGACATTGGTAGAAATGATTGAGCCATACAAAGGTAGAGTATATGAGAGAATCATACAGAGATTGATACAATTTAATGAACATCAAAAGTGTTGTGCATAGGGGTATGCAAAGTACAAAAAGGGTATGCAGATTAGAAGCCGGTATAATCCGGTTATTTTTGTATGAAGTAAAAATTTTAATAGTATGAGGTGAACGGAACATGGATTATGAATTTCTAAAATTACTAAAAGATAAAAAAGTAGCCGACTCTTATCAATTTTATGATTCTTGTAAATACAAGCTGTATTTAGCGGAGATAAGCCTTAACGCTTTACAAAAGGTCGTAGAAAAATACCATGAATCAGAATCAATAGAAGTTCAGAAAGTATATTCTGATGCGATTAACACTGGACAAGGAACATTTAAGATAGGAAGCAATTTTGTTGATTATCTTGGGTTCGAAATAGGTGTTACAGTAATCATTGATAAATTGACAATTGAAATTATGGGGTTATTGCATAATTTCTTCGATACTTTTGCGCAGTGGATTAATTCTAGTCTACTCGGAGAAAAAGCTCTTCATATAAAGAAAGCATCACTTTTTAATGTAACAAACGAAATTCAAAAGTTCCCTGAGTTTACAGGCCAGTTTATAACTGATTTTAAGGGCTTAGCAACCATGAGTGAGTTTATTTATATTTCTGATTTTAACAACACACTTAAGCACAGATATCAAATATATGTTCAGAATAAGTTTGATATTTTAAAAACGAAGGGTGATGTAAGCATCCCAGATTTTAGTAAAGATGGGCGAGTCCACTTGAAAAAGGAGGCCCTTACAACTATAAAATCTGACTTGGATTTTTGCAAAAATATCTTAAGGGATTCGAAACAATATATTGAAGACTTTTATGCTGTCCGAGATAGTAATTATACTGGATCTCGTATGTACAATCCTAAAACATATATGGTGTTTAACAGCAGAGAGGATTTTAAACTGTTAAGGAGTCCACAAAACCACTATTATTATCTTGAAGTTGATTCATCTAATATCATGACCGAGTATCAGATAATGCTTGCATCAGATAGAATGGACGGGACGGAAGATCAAAGTATTGAAGTCTATAATTCCGTTTACGAGGTTATTATGCTAAGAAAAACTGGTACGAGTGAAATTATTGGAATTTTAAAACCCAATGATGCAGATAAATTTGTCTTCAACGATGAGCATAACTTGATTTATCGAAAATATACACCTATGTTATCGGGATATGAATCCGAGATGTTTAATGCAATTTTTGAAGATGAATTCCATTACTATCCTTTCCTAAGCGATTTGGAAGCCGTAGTTTTAAATCAAGACAAACAGAGTACATCTACGAAAAATGATAAAACCTAATTAAAAGAGACTAAACCCAAAACCACTGAAGTAAATGATCAATGGTTTTGGGTTTTGAATTTTTCTTGAAAGCGGCGTCCTATTCAAAAGTAAATAGCTCAGCGTATAGAGAGAGCGTCTTGTGGTGGGCTAGGATAGATTTCATTTATCAACATTACAAGAGCTTCGTTCAATTCATACCGTTCAATTTTACCTCGATACTCCAAATCACGCATGTAATCAATTGCGCTATCCATGTCTTCAAATAATCGATTCTCTCGTTTCGGCATCATTGATGTAAGATAAAGATCATGAAGGCTATTAAAAAAATTGGAGAAACCCTCAGCGGTAAGAAACGTGTTTAAGGACTTTCTATTATCTTCCCACATGTAGCTGCTATCATTTTCAGGATGTGTAATTTCCATGATGGCTTTCAAAGCATCCCCACTTAAGCCCGTGAAATTACATGCTTTCTCCAACGAAAATGAGTTTTCATCAGTTTCACCAATTAGATATCCAATATCTACATTAAAGAAATCAGCAATGAGAACTAAGGTGTCAAACTTAGGAAAGCTAACTTCTCCGTTTTTATGGACAGCTCCGATATTCAACCATCCGCTAACAGCCTTTTGTCCATACCTAGTTCCGTATTTGGTATTTAATGCTTCTGCTAGAGAGGATTGAGTATACCCCCCAGCTTCCATGCACTTTTTCAATCTTTCATTCCAGAATTTCGCTTTTTTCCTCAATAAGTCGTCCATGGGATAAAACGCCTCCTTTAATATATATATTATGTCATTTATAAGTCTTGTGCAACATAAACCATAATGATAATATTTAGTTATAGAAGAACCAGTAGAAAATCGTGGAGGTGCAGACATGGATATTCAATCAAGAGCAAACCATACTATTGACGGAAACATAAATGAGAATAAAAAGAAAAGCTTTATTGAAAAAGCTAAAGAACATAAGAAGGAAATAGCAATTGGGGCAGTGGCTATACTTTCAGTGGTGACGATTGTGCTTGTTGTAAAAAATAAGGCTACCATAGAAGCAGCCATCAAATCAACACACACTAAGAATGGTCTAACAAATAGTTTAAAAACTAGAAATAATGTTGCCCCAACAATATCAGTAGTAACCCCTACAAACGTTCCAAGTAATATTCCAATTGTAGAAATCAATGTCAGGGGCCATATTCGAAATCTCCCTGAAGGTTGGAACCCCTCGGCAAGTAATAAAGAAGTTGCAAAAAAATTAGGGTATTGCTTAGACGAACATCAAACATGGGTAAATCCTTATACAAAAATAGCAGCTTAAATTGCTAAGGATAAGCATACAGTGAATTGTCGTAAAAGGAGCAGAAAGGATGGTCAAATGAAAAGAAAGGAAGTTTTATATGCACTTCGAGCAGGAGAATTTGATGGGATAAGTCATTCATATGAGCCATATAAAGGCTATGGGAAAAACAGTCATCAGTTGGAAATGAGTGTCTCTGGCGGAAGTATTGAAGTCACAAAGGTTACAACAGGAAAATCCTTTAACGGGAAGGAAAATGAGAGATGGGAAGATAGAACACCTGAAGTATTAAGTGATTCCAAGGCGTTAGATTTTATTGAGAGTCATCCTTACTACTTTTCACAAAGAAGACCCGATTTGTTTTAGAACGAAATGTGGAGCCTTAATAGAAGAAAAACAGCTCGCCATAGTGCGGGCTGTTTCGCTGTAAAATGTTAGATATTTATTTCTGTCCCGTTCTTGAAAACAAAATTCATATCGTCGGCGCTATTGACTGTCACGTGCTCAATCATACTGTGCCAGAGGAGTGGATCAAAGTCTGTGAGCAGTTCATCTTGCTTCTTAAGTTCGTCGAGAAAAGCTGTCATTGTTTGGCGTCTGGTTACTTTTTCTTTAATCTGCCCGGATACATTTTCTAAATCTTCTTTGGTAGTGTCAAACCTCTGTACCAAGCCATCGTATCTTCGTTGGTACTCTCCTTGATCTAAGGCAACATTGGCGTTTTCATTAATGCATTGTTGTATCAGCTCAGTGACAATCTCCATTTCATTCTGAAGCTCGGCCTGTTTGGTTTCTAAGGGACCAGTGTCATAAAGAATATCCTTCATGGATTCGAAGTTTGCTATGATTTCATCCTTGTCTTCCAGGAGCTTATTAGTAGCCTTCACGAAGAGTTCTTTTATAGTATCTTCATCGAGGTGGGGAGTGGAGCATTTTTGCTGTCCGTTGAACTTGTGGTTGCATTGCCAGACTGTACGTCGGTATTTACTGTTTGAATGCCATACCTTTGAACCGTACCAGCTTCCACATGCTCCACATTTTATCTTGCCAGAGAATATATGAACACCGCTGTGACGATTGTTTGCAGGGTTTCTCTTTTCTAACTCGTTCTGGACCAGGTCGAAGACCGCTGGCTCGATAATCGCTTCATGGTTATTCTCAACATAGTATTGAGGGATTTCACCCTCGTTGGCTTTCTTCTTTTTTGTAAGGAAATCTACGGTGTAGCTTTTCTGCAAAAGTGCATCTCCCTTATATTTTTCATTTGTGAGGATGCGCTTGATGGTGCCTGCGTTCCATTTATCTTTCTTGGCGGGTGATAAAATGCC
>NZ_JBMEMN010000051.1:0-12571 GCF_049310905.1 Gudongella sp. DL1XJH-153 | reverse complement strand
AAGCCCAGAATCTTACGGGTTCTCTTCATTTTTTGTTTGTGAGGGTAAAATCGGTCATTTCCCGATTACCCCTTTAAACCAAATATTACTTGTTCACAGTTCCCAATGGCAGTATCTCCTTGCCGTAAACTTCGTTGATCACCTGTGCCAACCCTGTATAAATTGCTGAGAACCCACAAAATATTCCTTCATATCCGGCAATTACAATCAATGCATGATTGCCTGTGAAATCACCAATTGCCAAAAGCATAAACAGGATTGTAAGGGTTCCGAAAACAACCTGTAGAGCTCTATTGATCCTGAGGGTACCGATAAACATTACGAAGGTAAACAATCCCCACATAAATAGATAAGCTGCCAGCGCCTTTCCTGTTGGAGCTTCTGCCCATCCAAGTACTGGCATAAGTTTTATGGCTACGAATGTTCCCCAGAACATACCGTATGATATAAAGGCTGTTCCTGCAAAGGTATTGTTCTTCTTCCACTCCATGATTCCAGCTATAACCTGTGCCAGACCACCATAAAATACTCCCATTGCAAGAATCATCGCACTCATTTCTATAAGCCCTGCATTGTGAAGATTAAGTAATACTGTAGTCATACCAAATCCCAAGAGTCCAAGAGGAGCTGGGTTACCCGTAGGTTCTTTCAATAGTGAAGTTGCTGTTACATTATTTTCCGACATATTTCCCTCCAAAATATTGTTATTTTCGTGTCATATAGCACGATGAACATTATATCCCGAAAAGATGTCCAAAGCAATGATAATCGTATTAAACCAACAAATTTTTCATCTTTTTTACTCAGTCTTTACTATATTTCGGAATTCCTTTAAATATCCTAACAAAACTTTGAGTATTCCCATAAGTGGCACACCTATTATCATCCCAAGTATCCCAAACATGCTGCCAAAGAATAAAACTGAAAACATAACCAGCAAGGGATGGAGTCCTACTGAGTGTGACATTATCTGCGGTGACAGGAATGCGGCTTCAATCTGCTGAATTACAACTATAAGGATTATTACCCAAAGTGCCATTAGAGGCCTCTCCATAAATCCCAGGATAACCGGCAACACTCCTCCCAGCCAGGGGCCAAAGTATGGAATTATGTTGGTGATACCAGCAACAAGACCTATTGTAAGTGCATAGGGCACACCAATAAAAAAGCATCCGACACCGGTTAATACACCAACAAATGCAGCAATTGTAAGCTGTCCCTTTATAAATCCTCCAAACACCTTATCCATATCCTTGCCAAATTCCTTTAACTTTGAAATTCCTGATTCAGGAATATCTTCTGTTAACGCCTTAAGGATTTTATCCTTGTCCTTTAGATAGTAAAATGTAATGATGGGTGTAATTATTATGTCAAGAAGTGTTCCAGTTGAGTTTACCAGTACATTGAAAATGCCTCTGAATGCATTCTTTAAAAACTCCCCCAATCTATCCAGCTGGTCCTCAACGTTAAGATAATCCTGGACTTCCTTTGGAATAAAAGTAATTTCACCGGCTCTAAGCTCTACGATAAGATTTTCCACAAAACCTACAATATTGGGAATATCTTCAATAAAACCACTAAGATCTCCTGTAAGACTTGGTATAATTGTTCCAAAAGCAATTCCTATTATTCCAAAGAATAGTAAAAATACAATAAGTATTGCCACGGTTCTACTCATTTTTCTCTTCTCTAGAAATTTTACCAGCGGATTTAGAATATAGGCAAGTACAAGGGCATAAATAAATGGATTGATTACTCTTACAAGTGGTTTATATATTACCATTAAAAGAACAACGGCGAGTAAAATCATTCCTATATCAAACATCTTTTTCTTGCCTGGTATGGCAATTCGCATCTGATCACTCCGTTCTAACTATAAGTCAATCTAAAGAAACTTGACTGCGGTTCCGTATACCATAACCTCAGCCGCACCTGACATAACTGCTGCAGAGGCATATCTGATATTGATTATGGCATCAGCACCAAGATCTTCAGCCTCCTTAACCATTCTCTTTGTAGCAAGAGCCCTGGCATCATTCATCATATCGTTATAAGCCTTTAATTCTCCACCTACAAGAGTTTTAAAACCTTGTGTTATATCCCTTCCGACATTTCTGCTTTGTATGGTGGAACCCTTAACAAGACCGAGAGTATCAACTGTCTTTCCACTTATGTAATCAGTATTTACCAAGATCATCTTCATCACCACTCCTTATCTCTTTTATTCTTTCAAATAGCACATAGATACTAACACCCATAAATCCCAACGGTATTACTAGCAACAGAATCCTTATACCCATAGATTCAGGTATTCTCACTAAATTAAGCAATATAAATCCGTAATACGATAAAAGCAAAATTGTTACTATAATAGGTGCAATCAATTTCTTTATGTACATATTTGCGACCTCCTATCTTGTTTCTAATTTAACACTTTACTCTCTCGCGGGCAACAACTAATTTCCAAGGTTGAAAGTCCTTGCCAAAATATTTTTCAGATGCTATCATATTATTATATTTGGGGGTATGGCGCAGTTGGGAGCGCGTCTGAATGGCATTCAGAAGGCCAGGGGTTCGAATCCCCTTATCTCCACCAGCACAGTCGCTTCGTCATAATTTGCTGAAGTGGCTTTTTTATGGGATTTGAAAGGAATTGATATATATGGCAAAAAAAGTGATATTAGGTATGAGCGGAGGAGTCGACTCATCAGTTTCGGCTTTGCTCCTTAAAAAAGCAGGATATGATGTAGTCGGTCTTTTTATGAAAAACTGGAACGAGAAGGGCCCTGATGGTGTATGCACTTCAGCTCAGGATGCCGAAGATGCAAGGAGAGTTGCCACTGAGCTGGGATTTCCATGCTATACTATAAACTTTGAGAAGGAATACTGGGACAGAGTTTTCAGCTACTTCCTTGAAGAGTATAAAAAGGGAAGGACACCAAATCCTGATGTAATGTGCAATCAGGAGATCAAGTTCAATGCCTTCCTGGATTACGCCCTTAAGCTTGATGCAGATTATATTGCAATGGGCCACTATGCACAGGTAGAGGAAAGAGATGGTGACTACCTTCTACTTAGAGGCAAGGACAACAACAAGGACCAAAGCTACTTTTTATCCCGAATCGGGCAAAAAGCTCTTTCAAGGACATTATTCCCCATTGGACATCTTGAAAAATCCGAGGTGAGGGAAATAGCTCAGGAGCATAACCTTTATACTGCAGCTAAAAAAGATTCCACTGGAATCTGCTTTATCGGCGAAAGAGATTTCGATGAATTTCTGGACAGATATCTTCTATCAAAGCCAGGTGAAATTATCGATGTTGAAGGCGATGTTGTTGGCGAACATACTGGGCTTATCCACTATACCCTTGGACAGAGAAAAGGTATTGGCATTGGTGGTGTCGGAACTGGAGAACCCTGGTTTGTGGTTGGAAAGAGTCTTAAGAACAACAAGCTTTATGTCGCTCAGGGCTCACAGCATCCTGCTCTTTTCTCAACTTCACTTGTTGGAGAGGACCCTTCATGGATTGTTGAAAGGGAACCTGATTTACCTTTAAAATGCACAGCTAAATTCAGATACAGACAGAAGGATATCCCAGTCACTGTTCATAAGAGTGATGACGGCACTCTACATGTTGTATACGATGAGCCGGTAAAGGCTGTTACACCTGGTCAGATTGCCGTATTCTACCAAGAAGAGGTTTGTCTTGGAAGTGCAATAATCAAATCCATCAAACCACTTGAGGAAATATACAACTACATTAACATTGACTAAAATGCCTGGGCTCTTGCCCAGGCATTCCTTATCTGAATAGATTGTTTAAGCCTTTTATCGCCTTGGTATTGTAATTTCCTCCATTTAATCATATCATTAAATAAAGAGCTTCTTAAGTTTGAAGCTTTATACAAGAAAATTTGGCTGAAGAACAAAAACCAGGAGGTAGCTTATGGACAGAATATATAAAAATGGTAAAATTTATGTGGAAAAGGGATATTTTGAAGAGGCCATGCTGATATCTGATGGAATCATCAAGGCTGTTGGTGCAAATAATGATATCCTTCAAATTAGCTGTGATGAAGTCATTGACCTTAAAGGGAAAACCGTATTGCCAGGACTTAACGACAGTCATCTTCATATTAACATGATTGGTTCCAATATGAATTCCTGCATGCTGACAGAAGCTAAATCCATCGATGATGTCATCCGAATCGGGAAGGATTATCTATCAAAAAATCCTGATGTTGATGTACTGGTTGGAAAAGGATGGAATCAGGATAACTTTGTTAGTGGCGAAAAGAGACTCCTCAACAAGCATGACCTTGATAAGATTTCAACTGATATTCCACTGGTGTTTGACAGGGTCTGCATCCATGTGACCGTTGGGAACAGCAAGGCACTTGAAATTCTTGGAGTCAAAAAAGATACAGAGGTTGACGGAGGCAAGATTGAACTGGGACCTGACGGTGAACCAAACGGAATCTTCAATGAAAATGCGGTTAGATACCTTCAGTCCATAATCCCTTTGAAGACAAAGGAGGATATTGAAAAGGACTTCCTTATGGCCATGGATTATGCAGTCAGTGTAGGTCTCACATCTGTTCAATCCTGTGATATCATGAACAAGGACTACAAGAAGGTATTCGAAACAATACAGGGAATTGCAGACAGTGGTAAGCTGAAATTCAGATACGGACACCAGTTCAACTTCCAGGAAATCGATGACTTCAGGGATTATCTTGAGACAGAACACTTAAACGGTCGATACGACGAGAAATTCTATTCAAAGGGAGCTTTGAAGCTATTTAAGGATGGGTCACTCGGTGCAAGGACTGCTCTTATGCAAAAGGATTACAACGATGCTCCAGGAGAACGCGGAGTTGAGGCATTAAGCGATGAGCAGCTGTTCCAGCTTTGCAGATTGGCTGCTGATAAGGACATAAGGGTAGTCACACACGCTATCGGGGATGGTGCCATTCAAAGTGTTATCGATACCTATGAGAGAATAATGGATGACGGCGTAAATACTCTAAGACATGGAATTGTTCATAATCAGATTACCACAGGAAAACAGCTGGAAAAGATTGCAGAGCTTAAGCTTGCAGTCATGTATCAGCCTATCTTCCTTCAATCAGATATTCCGATTATCAATGATAGAATAGGTGATGAGCTTGCTGAAACATCCTATGCATTCAACACCTTGTATAAAATGGGAGCACCAGTCAGTCTAAGCACTGACTCACCCGTAGAGGACTGCAATCCATTCGAGAATATATATCTAGCAGTAAATAGAAAAAGGCTTGATGGTACGCCAGAGGAAGGATATTATCCTGAAGAAAATATGTCGGTTGAGGATGCAATTGACGGATACACCATTATGAGCGCCTACAACGAATTCAAGGAAGACTTCAAAGGAAGACTTAAGCCAGGTTATGTAGCAGATATGGTCATTCTTGATAGAGATATCTTTACTATTCCTTCTATGGAGATCAAGGATGTGAATGTAGAGCAGACAATAGTTGGAGGGAATGTAGTATATCAAGGTTAATTGACTTCAAATAAGGGGTAGCTTCAACATCGGAAGCTACCCTTTCTTCTATCCTTCTATTTCAATTTTCCCATCTTCAATCAGTTTGTCAGCTACCCACTCTGCAACCTTTCCAGTTATTTCTACACAGTGTCTTTTCCTTTCAGGGCTTTTGAAGTTGTCTCCAGTCCACTGTCTGGTTATTATCCTACAGCAATTTGAGCCGTACTCTTCTTTTACAAAATCGTGAAGATCAGCTGCAATTGGAAACATTTCGTCTTTCATGGCTTCCCCATGAACTCTTCCATATACCATTCCAAGGGCCATCTGTCCACCGCTTACTGCACCGCAAAGACAACCTGATTTACCCATTCCGATTGGAAAGCCTGATGCCATTTTGACTATATTCTCATCGTATGGTTTCCCAAGAACATTATTGATTGTTTGAGCAACTGCTTCCGAGCAAAAGAATTCCCCTCTATCAAAATATCCTTCTGCTTCTTCTCTTACCTTATCCAGTATTTCCTGTCTATTCATTATGTATAATTCCTCCTTATAGTTTTTACAATTAAGCTGCTGCCTTTATTTTCACTGCAGATGGTCGCATATGGACCAAATATCTTGCAAGTACATATAGAACTAGAGCAACTGCCACAAATTCCTGCAACTTAACAAGTGCACCAAGAATATTGTTGTCCATACCAAGGTTGCTAAAATATCCTGCTGTAGCTTTTAGGGATATTGCAGTTATTACCATTGGAAATGTAAATGCCGAGTATGAGGGATAAAACTTAAGTCCCAAAAGCTTCGGCAGCTTTACAAGTACATATATGTATGTCACCTGTGATAATGCCAAAAGAAATAACACCATCACAATACTCTTTACAGGGAATGCATTCATATAACCAGCCAAAAGCAAGCTGGCGGGTGCGCACATTATTACAAATGTAGGCAAGGCCGGTTCAGGTATTTCTTTTACAACCAAAACCCTTTTAAGAACTACAGGCAGTAAAGCAAAATAAGAAGCCAGACCAAACCAAAATAATATCCTTCCTAAAGCCTGCATCTGAAAAGCAGGACTTGTAACTGAACCCACCACAATACCTACATAAACTATGTACCAGGATGGAAAAACCTTCTTGATATTAAAATCCTTTAGAAATCTTACACTGAAACGAATAATCAAATAACTATGTAGAATAATAGCAGTTCCCCAGAAATACGGTGCTATGCCAGGCATTACAGGTTTCAAATATGTAGCCAGTAGCATCATGCCCATTGTCAGTGTTGGATATACACTTGCAACCACAGGATTTTCCAGTTCCTTTTTTACCGCTTCTCCATTTAGAATCAACTTAAGCAAAACTGCAATAAACAGAATCAATGCTACAAAACCAAAAATGCTTCTATAGCTCTCTCCGTAGCTTTGAACAAGATTTCCAGTCGCCGCAAGACCAAGGAAAAGACCAGTTATCGGCACCGGGACTCTCTCAATAATACTCTTCATCCAAACCCTCCTTATTATATTTGATAAATTTTTGTCACGTAAAAAGATGTATTTATATATTACCATACATCTATTTATCGATTCAAATTGGTTATTCTTATGAGTAATCATTATCAATAAAATAATTTAATACAGGTGATTACATGCAAAAAAACACCGATCAACTTATTTGATCGATGCCTTTCAATTCTTCGATTTAGTTTGACTCAAGCAATGGAATGCTTAGATTAGGTATGTAAACCTTATCTACGAGTTTAAGATAAAGGGCTGCACCTTGAATCTGAACGACAAAACCAACAGCTACAATAAGTGCCACCTCTGGACCAGAAGTAGAAAATATTGAAAGTGCTATTGCCAATGCAATTGAAAGGTTTCTCATTACTGTTCCATAGATGAGTGCAATACCATCTTCTCTTTCAAACATTGACCTTGCAATAATCGTTACAACAAGAAACGCTACTGCGTAGGAAGCAGATAGAACCAAGAATATTTTTACTAGCATCGCAGGGTCAGCAACTATAACCTTTGCCCTCATTGCAGTTGAAATGAATACTATACCGATTAAAGCAGCTGTTGCAATCAGTGGGATTTTAGTTTTGAATTCATTCTGAAACCGATCTTTCCCGAACTTTTTCAATAATATTTTCTGAGTCGTAAAACCCAAAGCCATTGGTATAAATACTACTTTGACTATTTCATTAATGATTTTCATAAATGGTATCCCTGCTGTTTCTCCCATAAAAACATTCAGGTAGAAAGGCATTAATACTGATCCAAGTATCAAGCCAACAACCATCATCTTTATGGCTGCCGAAACGTTGCCTTTTGCAAATCCAGTCCAGGATATTGTCATTCCGGATGTTGGAAGAAGTGCCATCAGAAGAAGTCCCATCATAATATGGGTATTGCCAGGAAAAAAGATTCTACCGATCAAAAACCCCATCAAAGGGAAAATAACAAAGTTGATTCCCTGTGCTACCAAATGTAGTTTTGTATTTCCTTTGGAAAACAATTCACTGTATCTTAATGTTATCATCATTGGATAAACCATAAAGAATACAACTGCTGGAACCAAGGCCTTAAATGGTGTTGGATCCATAAAATATCCGAATATAATTGCAAGTATCATTGTAACGGGTAAGTAGATGACAAGCTTTTTCTTTATATGTGCAAGGATTTTGAACATTGTAATTCCTCCTAAGATATTATATACCCCCTCTGGGTATTCTATGATATCTTATATCCTCTCTCCTCTTTTGTCAAGAAAAAATGCCGGGAGCTCCCAGCATTTTTCTATTTCCATTTATAGGGTTTTCGAGTAATCTTCCATATTCTTCAATCCTTCAATTAATGTTTCCTTTGAGGATGCGTATCCTATCCTGAAGCTGTTTTCATATTCAAAACAAGACCCCGGTGTAACAAAGGTTTTAGAATGCTCCATTAGTCCAATGCAAAACTCAAATGCACTGATGTCATAGTCATAAAAAACCAAGGCAGTGGTACCGGCTAAAGGTTTAATATAGGAGTACTTTTCATGTGCTTTTATCCAGTCATCCAGAATCTGTAGGTTTTCTATTATTATTGAACGATTTCTCTGAAGTATCTTATCCTTGTTTTCAAGAGCCAGAGCCCCGAATACCTCATCAATCATTCCGCAGCTTATTATACTATAATCCCTGTGGCTGAAAAACCTCTCCATCAAATCCTTATTTCTTGTTGCTATCCACCCCAATCTAAGTCCTGCAAGTGAAAACACCTTTGACATGCTGCTTGTACCAATTCCCTTGTCATAAAGCTCTACTATTGATTTCTGATAGCTACCATCCTGATTTAGTCCTCTGTATACCTCGTCACAAAGGATGTATGCATCCACTGTTTTTGCTACTTCAACTATCTGAATCATCATATCCTCAGGTATCAATGCTCCGGTTGGATTGTTGGGGTTGTTTAAACAAATAATCTTTGTGTTTTTATCTACCATCCCAGATAATTTTTCAATGTCCGGAAGAAAATGATTTTCCTTCTGAAGGTACATTATCTTAACTTCCGCTCCAAGTGACTCTGGAATTGAATAAAGCTGCTGATACGTGGGAATAATTGACACCACTCCATCTCCAGGCTCGACGATAGTATTTAGAACCAGGTTGTTTGCTCCTATCCCACCGTTTGTTGTTAATATGTCGTCTCGATCGACTCCCTTGTAAAGATCTGCAATTGCGTCCTTAAGTCTTGGATTTCCAGTTATGTAACCATATGTCATCTTTAAATCAAGTATATCGTCAAGCAAGCTGTCCTTGTCTACTCCTGAAATTTTTATTAACTCCGACAAGGACATTGAATCCACACATGTCTCAGCGATATTGAATTTTGCATCCATCTCGTATTCATTCATCCACTGTTCTACCTTAAACGGTTTTATTTTCATCTGAACTCCTCCAATCAATTATTATTGGCTCAAGCAAAATTATTTTATAAAATAAATCATATCATATCTGGTGCATCCAGACACTTATTTCTGGAAAAGTATAGCGCCCCCTTTAACAAAGATCTTTCACTAACCCATTTGTCATATGAATAAGTCCTCTTTTTACCCCAGTTTGAAACTGTCATATATTCTTCACCATACACTACATCCCATCCTGTTACAGTTACCCAATGATTTTTTAGCTCCCTGTCCGAATAGTTCCAAGTAAGAAGCAGTACTGGAGTTCCCTGTGCCAATCCTCCCCTTATGAAACTGCTGCCATCCTTAACATCAAATAACCATTTTTTTGTACATGGCATCATCTGGATTCCCTTACTGTTCATATACTTGGTAAGACCTTTTGCCATTTTTTCTACAGTTGGTATGCCAAATATTCCAGGCTTAATATAAGCATATAGCTCTTCCATCAGATGAGTGTAGTCTTCTTTTGAATTCCCATGGTATAAGTCTGCCAACTCCTCATATTGAATTCCCAGATATGTCATAAGATTTGCAGAAGCTGCGACGCCGCAAGAGCGGTCTGACCAAAATTTGTTCTTTACTCCTGATTCTGATAACCATTGCTGTTTTCCCCCGTAGTCGTTCCCAATCTGAAAGGCTTGATGATTCAGTATCATAACTCTTCTCCTTTCCTATTCTAACCAGCAATCTTTTCCTTGAAATATTTATAGAACACATCCAAATCCTCTGGAAATGGTGAATCCTTTATGCTCACAAAATTAAATTCCCTCAATATGTTAAAATTACTGATGTGGACCCTCACGAGACTACCTTCATTAATTTCATCCTGCACTGCATCCTCATACATAAAACTTATACCCAGCCCATCCCTGACCATTTTTTTCATGAGATTTACATTTCCAATTCTTATCACTTCCCTGAAATCATCCAGTGAATAATTTCGCTCAGCAAGACCTCTTTCCAAGACCTCTCTGGAGCCAGACCCCTTTTCTCTGATGATCAAGGTTTCCTCAAGGAGATCTGCAAGTTGAACTTCCCTTTTCCTGGCCAAATCACTCTCAGGAGAAACAACCAAAACAAATTCCTTCAAAATCAAAAGCCTGGAATCGTATGCAGATTTATTGAATAAACCTTCAATTAAACCAAAATGGATAGAACCACTATCAATTTCCTTCATAAGAATTCTTGTGTTATCAACCTGAATTGATATTCTGTAGTCATCAAATTTCTTATGGAAGTCTCTTATAAATGGTGCTATTGTGAATTCTCCTATTGTGAGGGTTGCACCCAATCTTAACTTCTTTAAACCTTGGTCAATTTCCTTTAACTTCTCAGACATAAGCTTTTCTCTTGCCTTGCCTTCCTGAAGATACCTCTTGAACTCCATACCGCTCTTAGTCAGATTCAACTGCCTGTTGGAATATGTAAAGAAGCTTGTCTTATATCTCTTTTCCAAATATTTAACATGCTGTGTCACTGCAGGTTGAGTAATGAAAAGCTTTTCTGCAGCTTTTGTGTAGCTCATATTATCACATACTGTAAGAAATGTATTGATTCTCTGATCAAACACTTTATCACTCCCATAATATATATTTATCGTTACATAAGTATTTATAACTTCATTTTATACTTTAATAATGATAAAATCAATCTATACAGGAAGGAGATGACTTTTTGAACAAATCATTGATACTAACAACACCTGGAATACTGATGTCGGTTATTCTGGCAGTTTTATCCTTACATATAAGTAACCTTATGCCGGCACACGCCATGGGAGCGGGAGTTATTTCCCTGCTTCTAGGAATGCTCTTTAACCCTCTAATGACAAGATACCCTATATTCCTTAAGGGTTTAACCTTTACCTCCAAAAAAGTTTTAAAATTTGCAATTATAATGATGGGAACAAGCTTGAGCTTTATCCAGGTTCTCGAAGTTGGCAAATATTCACTTGTAGTTATGACCTTCACTCTTTTTGCAGCGTTTGGAGGAGGCTATATCCTTGGGAAAGCTTTTGACATGGACTGGCGACTATCCAGCTTGATTTCTGCGGGAACTGGAATTTGTGGCGCATCTGCTGTTGCAGCAATTGCACCGGTTATAGATTCAGAGGACAGTCAAATTGCATATGCAATTTCTGCAACATTTATTTTTGATGTAGTAATGGTTGTTCTCTTCCCTCTTATGGGAGTCTACTTTGGTATGAACGATCTTGGATTTGGATTGTGGACAGGCACTGCAGTCAATGATACGTCTTCGGTGGTTGCAGCAGGATATGCCTTTTCAGATGCAGCGGGTAACTTTGCAGTTATTGTAAAGCTCACAAGAACCCTGGCAATTGTACCGGTAGTCCTCATTTTCTCATGGATTAATTCAAGGAGCAAATCAATTGGTGATTCCCTGGTTTCTACTAAAAAAGTAGATATCAGTGCGATATTCCCTTGGTTTATCCCTTTGTTCCTTCTTATGGTTGGTATAAAAAGCGCTGGCCTTATACCTGCTTCAATAAGTTTAACACTATCTGATACCAGCAAATTCCTAATGGTAATGGCATTGGGATCAATTGGTTTAAAAACCAACTTCTCAAAACTTGCCAAATCTGGATTGCTTCCTATGGCACATGGTTTCCTCATATCTACACTTGTTGTCATTGTATCATTTGCTGTACAAAGCTTCCTTGGCCAGATTTGATATAATATTCGTCATACCCCAAAAACTCCGGTTTCCTCGGAGTTTTTTTGATCTTGTTGGGTATAATTATTCCACTAGCATTAGAAGGTGGTGATAAATTTGTCGCAGACTCAAAACAAGGTAGCAGTTATTGGCGGTATCAATATGGATATTGCAGGTTTTCCACACGGGCAACTTATCCCTGGTGATTCCAATCCGGGAAAAACCATGCTTTCTCCTGGAGGTGTTGGAAGAAATATCGCTGAAAACATAGCACTCCTGGGAAATAGGGTCGAGATGTACTCGGTTGTGGGAGATGATATGTATGGAAAGAAACTCATTGAGGAGGGGTAATCGGGAAATGACCGATTTTACCCTCACAAACAAAAAATGAAGAGAACCCGTAAGATTCTGGGCTTTTTA
>NZ_JBMEMN010000050.1:0-14042 GCF_049310905.1 Gudongella sp. DL1XJH-153 | reverse complement strand
GTCGTTATCTTTTTTTGATAACTATTGAAATTACAATATTTTATAGCTATTTTAAAGGGATAAACTTGACACTACCTCACTATGCAGGGAGGGAACAATATGAAAAAAATCCTCGTAACTACTGATGGATCAAAATATTCACAAAAAGCACTTTTTAAGGCCAAACAGATGGCAACGGACATGAATTGTGAAGTAACGATACTGTCAGTTGTAAATCTTTGGGACAATATCTATTCACACAATATGGACATAAAAGCGCAGCTTGGGAAATCTGAGATGGAGAGGACCCAAACCATATTAAAGGAAGCGGAGGAGATCTTTGAAGGATTTCCTGGAAAGATGACCACTGTATACAAAGTCGGTGACGCAGTGGATGTAATTGTTAAGTTTGCTGAAGAAGGTGGGTTTGATCTTGTTGTAATGGGCAGCAGAGGATTAGGTGCATTCTCAAGAACTCTTTTGGGCAGTGTGTCAGACAAAGTGATACATCACATCAACACATCAGTGATGATAGTAAAATAGTATTATTACTTCAGATTCTCCTTAAAGGAGAGTCTGAATTTTTTTCTTGCTAAGATTCAATAAAAATGCAGAAAAAAATACGATGACAGCAATTTATATGATACAATAATATGTAGGGGAATTATTGACCAATTTATTTATAAGGAGCGGTAAAATTGATTATTGAACATTTGTTGGAAATGATAGTACCATACATAACTAGTTCTTTGGAACTGATTGGTGTTGCGATTATATCCATTGCGGCAGTTAGGGGAGTATTTCAATTCTTTGAGAATGGATTTAACTTCCGTGGAGATGATGTATCGATTGACTTTGCCAAAGCCATGGCTTTGAGTCTTGAGTTTAAGCTTGCAGCGGAGATTATCAAGACAGTAGTCATACGAACCATCGATGAATTTATTATACTTGCATCCGTTGCGATATTAAGGGTTGTTCTTTCATTCGTACTTCACTGGGAGCTTAAGAGTGGAGCCAAGAATGTGGATAGCTATTGTGAAGATCCTGAAGAACTTGCACTTGAACCAAACGAAAACGTACACCAAATGAGATAAGAAAAGCAAAGAGTAATATATTGATTTAAAGCAATCGATATATTACTTTTTTTTAATTATTGCACATTTTCAGAATTATCCTATATAATAGAAAGTAAGAAAAGCCTTAAACGATAGGTCAAGGTATATTTTTGATAAACTGGACATGTAAGTTCATGGTTTAAGAAAAAATGGAACTTTCCTATTCGTAATAATAAGAATATCTATACGGGAGTGATTAAATGAAAAAGCTATTAACCGGAAACGAAGCAATTGCAAGAGGAGCTTATGAGGCAGGTTGTCATGTAGCCACAGCTTACCCGGGAACGCCTAGTACTGAAATCCTGGAAAACGTTTCCACGTACCAGGAGATCTATTCAGAATGGTCTACAAATGAGAAAGTGGCAATGGAAGTTGCAGCTGGGGCATCAATTGCCGGAGCAAGATCAATGGTTGCCATGAAGCACGTTGGACTCAATGTAGCTGCAGACCCATTGTACACTATTGCATATGAAGGTGTTAATGGAGGTCTTGTAGTTATAACTGCTGATGAACCGGGAATGCACAGTTCACAAAATGAGCAGGATAACAGATTGACAGCAATTCATGCAAAGGTTGCATTAATGGAACCTTCAGACAGTCAGGAGTGCAAGGACTATATCAAAAAGGCATTTGAAATATCAGAGGAGTACGACACACCTGTACTTTTCAAGGTAACTACAAGAATCTGTCATAGCAAGAGTTCAGTTGAACTGGAGGACAGAGTTGAAGTGCCAATAAGAGAGTATGTCAAGGACACCAAAAAATACATAATGGTACCAGCTCACTCAAAATTGAAGCATATACAGATGGAAGAGGAGAGAATACCAAGACTGCAGGAGTTTTCAAATACAACAGAACTGAACAAAATTGAGTGGAATGACAGAAAAATTGGGATTATAACCTCCGGGGCAAGTTATGTACACGCCAAGGAAGTATTTGAAGATACAGTTTCATACCTCAAAGTTGGATTTAGCTGGCCACTTCCAGATGAGAAATTCAAGGAGTTTGCAGCTGGTGTAGATAAGATATATGTTATCGAAGAAAATGAACCTTATATGGAGAAGCACATAAAGGCCATGGGTATAGAGTGTACTGGAAAGGAAATCTTTTCAGTGTGTGGAGAAATCAATCCACAGATAATCAGAGAGGCTATTCTCGGTGAAAAACCAGAAGAGGGGTACACTATGGATGTAATTGCCCCATCCAGACCACCTGCACTTTGTGCAGGATGTCCTCACAGGGGGATATTCTTTGAGATGTCCAAGCACAAGAACAAGATTAATGTAACTTCTGACATTGGTTGTTACACTCTGGGTGCAATGGCGCCATTGAATGTAGGAGATACTGTTATCTGCATGGGAGCCGGAATCAGTGCAGGAATCGGATTTGATAGAGTAAACCAACTGGCTGGAAGAGATAAGAAAGTATTCGGTGTAGTTGGAGATTCAACCTTCTTTCACTCAGGGATGACTGGTCTTGTAGATGCGGTATATAACAAGAGCAACATGGTAACGGTTATACTTGACAATAGAATTACAGCTATGACAGGACATCAGGAGAATCCTGGAACTGGAAAATCAGTTTCCGGTGTAGAGTCTCCAACTGTTGATCTTGTTGGAGTGGTAAAAGCTATCGGTATTAAGGAAGAGAATCTTCGTGTTATCGATCCTTACGATATGGATGCAAACAAGGAGGCTGTAAAAGCAGCAATAGATGCTGACGAGCCTTTTGTAATAATAACAAAGCAACCTTGTGCTCTTATGAAGGATGTTATGATTAGAAGAGCAAACCTATATTCCCAGGTTAATCAGGACAAGTGTAAAAAGTGCAAGACTTGTCTGAGAATCGGTTGTCCAGCAATATCCATGAAGGACAACGTAGTTTCAATTGATACAACAATGTGTAACGGCTGTGAGGTCTGCGTTCAGGTATGTCCGTTTGATGCGATTGAATCATTTGGGGAAGAGGTGAAATAGATGACTAAAAGCTTATTGTTGGTAGGAGTAGGTGGACAAGGTACAATCCTAGTTTCAAAGATATTGTCAGAAGGTCTTCTAGAGGAAGGTTATGATGTAAAGATGGCTGAAATTCACGGAATGTCTCAGCGTGGTGGTAGTGTTACAACTCAGATAAGATTTGGTGAAAAAGTATATTCACCTACTGTAAACAAAGGAGATGCAGATGTACTTGTTTCATTCGAAAAGGTGGAGGCTTTAAGATATATCCCTCAACTGAAAAAAGATGGAATTCTTATAATAAATGAAGAGGAAATTTGGCCATTGCCAGTGTTGGCAGGTCTTGAGGATTATCCTGAAGGTGTAATGGAAGAAATCAAGGAAAAGCTGGCTAATGTTGTGTCAGTTGATGCCAGAAGAATTGCTGAAGAACTTGGTGAACCAAGATCAGCAAATATTGTAATGCTTGGACTGATGGTAAAGGCATTGGGAATCGATAAGATTGACTGGGTCAGCAAGATAAAGAAATTCCTTCCAGAGAGATTCCATGAAGCAAATATCAAAGCTTTTGAAAGAGGGCTAGCCCTTTAGGAAAGAGTGCCACTTTTTAGTGGCGCTCTTTATATATTTAAACCCAGAAAACAACACTTTAGATAAGCCATATAAATACAGGTGCAACCCGGGACTAAAGTCCCGCGAAATTATTAAGAATTTGTAACAATTAAGGAATGTGGAGATATTTACAGGAAAATGGAGTAAACTAAAGATAAGCACATATGACAGACAATTGTCAAACATAATTCAAAGAAATCGATTGTTTTTAAGTGTATTTGAATTGTGTGTCAATTGTTTAAATAACTCAATGGAGTATAATTATATAGGTTAAGGAGTGATAAGAATGAATGAAGTAACACAAAAAATAATTGATCTGGACAGTAAGACTACTCATATGAAAAAAAAGAATGAAGAGCTTTTAAGAAAAAAGAAATTTGAGGGTCAGGATAAAGTTCAGGAGCTTGAGCGACAGCTTCTAAAAGAATTTCATGAAGAAGGTGAAAAAGCTTATCGGGAAGCATTGAAAGAGACAGACAGTACCTTGGAGAGTATAGAAAAGATTAAAAAAGAATATGAAAGCCATATCCAAAACACAGATGAGGTATACTCGAAGATTAAGTACGATCTTATAGAGACATTGTGGGAAGATATTGTGGCGGAATAGAAGTATAAGAACTGTGTGAAAGTATTTAATCTCGGAAGTACAACACTCGGAAGTACAACAAAGGAAGTGAATCTAATGTCCGTGAAGAAGGCTACAATGGTTAATATCATTGGCAGAATCCAGGATTATGACAGGATTTTAAATGATATAATTATAACAAAAAAAGTCGAAGCAGTATCTGCAATTGGACAGATAGAGAAGAACAATTTTCTTCTTGATGTAAGCAATGAAAACGTTGAAAGATTGGTTGACATTAATTTTGTATCATTTTATGAAGATAGTGCTGAATCTGCAAATGTTTTAGAAAAAGGGAAAGCCTTAGCTTCAATGCTTGGCTTAGAACTTGAATCAGGACTTCAATGCGAAGACCTTAACATGAGTTTGGGTGAAATCAAGGATGAGTTTGATTTGATGTATGATAATGCACTAAGTCCAAAGACCATGCTTGATGCTTTAAAGCATGAGTTGAAATACCTTGAAGATTTTCACGTAAAAAGCTTCAGGGAGATGCTTAACTTTGATACGTCACTATCTGATTTAAGAGAAATGAATTACTTTGAGTTTAAGCTGGGAATTCTGTCTAGAGACAATCGAAATAATCTAAAGAAAAATTATGATAGCATCCTTGCAATAATTCAACACACTGGCACAAGTTCTGATGGTGAAGTGTTTATGATTATTTACCCTACCAACCAACAGGAAGAAATCTCTAGAATTCTAAGAACACATAGCTTCAAGGAGATTGTTATACCTAAGCAGTACAAAGGGAATCCAAAGGAGATACTTTCTCAGATTGAGGATAAAAAAGAAAAGCTAAGTGGAGAGCTTTTGTCTCAGAAAGAAGCTTTGGAAAAGCTAAAGTTAAAATATGAAGAAAGACTTAAATTCCTTTTTGGGCAATTACATAATCTTATAATGCTTGAAGAAGTTAAGAAGACAACTGCAGTATCCGATAAGTACTTTTATTTTTCGGGGATTCTAAGTAATTCAAATGTGAGTGAAATCAGAGAAGTTCTCCAGAAGTACGATGATGTATTCATGTTATTCTACAATGATCGCGATTTCAATGAAAACAGGAACAGAATCTGGGAGATAATTAAAGGTAGTGGAAAAGCTGGACCTGGAGATGCTGCAACAGAAAAAATTAATAATAAAGACTATGTGAATGCATTTGGAATAGCTCTTTATCATTTGGATAAGGAGATCAATTCCATAAGGAAGCAACACGAAGACAGTTTAAGAAAGAAGAAACTTGAAGGACAAAATAGAGTATATGAACTGGAAAAAGAACTTAAAGACCAGTATTGGCATGAAGCAGATTTGATCCTTGAAGACATAGGCAGTATAAAAAGAATTGAAGCACAAAGTAATCAAGAAATCCCAAAGAATAAAGCAATTGAGCAAGTGGAACAGGATTATATAAAAATCAAGTCTGATTTATTGGATACGCTATGGGAAGAAATCTTAGAAAGCAAAGAATAGAGGGATAAAATGGGGAATGAAAGAAGATTTTCAGCAATTAATACAAAACTAAGAGTTATGCGTTCCAGGTTCCTCAAGGATGAAGACTATATTGCCCTCATGAAAAAGGAATCGGTTACTGAACAGGTAAAGTATCTAATCAGCAATACGGTATATGGTAAGGTTTTGGAAGATGTAGAGGAATACGAAGACATACAGGCAGTAGAACTTGAATTGGAAAAATTCCATACACTGCAATTTGAAAAAATCCTAAAGTATTTTTCCGATGATTACGAAAAATATCTAAAATCATTTCTATTAAGACATGAGGTGGAAGACCTTAAAATATACATAAGAGCACTGGCAAGAGGAGAGAGTCTCGAGAAGTACAGCAATACCAGCGTTACTAGAAAAAAATACTATAGCTTTTCATATGATCAGATAAAAAATGCAAAGACTCTCGATGAACTTATAGATAAGCTAAAAGGAACGAGATATTATGATGTGATTTATCCCTACAGACACGAAGATTATGGTAAGTTGATGTTCTATATGGAGATGAATCTTGACAGACTATATTTCGATACCATTCATGATAGTGCTCAGGAGATGAGCAAGGCTGACAGGGATGCATTTGAGGATGCCTTTGGTGAAAACATTGATATATTGAATATTGAATGGATATACAGAGGTTTGAAATTCTACAATCTATTACCCGAAGAGCTTATTAACTACACTCTACCATATGGAAAGCATCTTGACTTTAAAGACCTGAAGGAACTTTGCTATATGGATATAGAAGAATTCAAGAAGAATATTTCCAAGACCAAGTATAAGGAAATGGTCAATGAAGATAAGGATATAGATCTTTTTATGGGTGTACGAGTTCAAAGGCACATGTACAACTATTTCAAATCTAAGTTTGGACAAGGGAAGTTGGATATATCCATACCAAATGCATATCTTCATTTGCTGGAGTATGAGATAAAAGATATCATATCTATATTAGAAGCATTAAAATACGGATTATCCTACTACGAGGCTAAAGAGTACCTGGTAAGGGATATAGAAGGAAGTGATTATTAATGTCCATTGAAAAAATGACCATGATGAACATTGTTGGCGACATTGATTCAGTAGATGATGTACTGAGAGATTTACTAAAGACAAGGAAAGTTGATTTGGTATCTGCTGTTACACAGATAGAGAAGAGTCATTTTCTTTTTGACGTCAGTGATAAGAATGTTGATATGTTGGTCGATCTTAATGATGTAAGGTCATTTGAGAAAAGTGAGGAATGTCAAGAGATGTTCCAAAAGGGTGAAGAGCTCAAAGCCATTCTGAACCTTGATTTAGAGGTAGAAAAAATCGATGAAAACCTTAAATTGGTTAGTAAAGAAGAGTTGCATGAAGAGTTGGAATCGATCTGCAGTGAGGTAAGAGAACCAAGCACACTTTTAGAAGCTTTAAAAAAGGAGCTTGAATATCTTGATGATTTTCACATAAACAGCTTCAAGGAAATGGAAGGTTTCCCAATCAAGGTAGAAGACTTGAGAAATATGGATTACTTTGATTTTAAAATGGGAATTCTTTCTAAAGAAAATCTTCATAAAATGAAAAAGAACTATGACAATATTTTGGCAGTGCTGCTGCACACAGGGTCCAGCTCAGAGGGGGAAGTTTATTTCGTATTTTATCCCAATAAGCTTGAATCAGAAATTTCAAGAATACTAAGATCTTTGAATTTCAAGGAAATACTTCTGCCAAAGAAGTATTCAGGAACTCCAAATGAAATAAAGGACAATATTGAAAGGCAGAAAGAAAGATTGCATGCTGAAATCAATCAACAACATGCTATTCTGGATGGAATCAAAGAGAAGTATAAGGATAGAATAAGAACAATCATGGAGCAGATCTGGATTACGTCCAAGCTTGATGATATCAAGGAAAAAGTTGCATTTTCAAGTAATTACTTTTATATTTCGGGATGGGTTTCACTATCTGATAAGACAGAGGTTAGAAATTCGCTTAAAGACTATGACCCAATGCTTATAAAGTATGAAGATGAAGAGAGTTCAGAAATGCCAACTAAATTAAAGAACAATTGGTTCTTTAGACCATTTGAGTGGCTTGTAAATCTATATGGTACTCCAAGCTACAATGAAATTGACCCAACTCCTTTTGTAGGGATATCATATATGCTGTTCTTCGGAATAATGTTTGGAGACCTGGGACAAGGCTTTGTAATGGTTATTGCTGGGTATTTCCTGAGTAAGAAGATGGAATTGTTTGGAGGGCTAATCTCCAGAATAGGCCTTGCATCAATGCTATTTGGAGTATTATATGGTGCGGTATTTGGATTAGAGACAGTGATTCCTGCACTATGGATGAAACCATTTGAAAACATTAATGATATTTTGATGGTTGCAATATTTTCTGGAGTAACTGCTCTACTTGTAGCATATGTTTATGGGATTATTAATGCATACAAGAGACGTGACCTTGAGGAAGGTGTATTCGGAAAAGAAGGAGTTGCAGGAGTTATACTATATATCACTTTGCTTGTAACAATAGGTGGAAGTATGCTTGGAATAAGCATAATACCAGTTTCTGTTGGGATAGGCATATCAGTTATCGCTCTGTTGGCAATTGTATTCCGATTGCCGTTAACACACTTGATTGAAGGGAAAAGACCACTTCATGGTGGTGACATCAGTGGTTATTATGTAGAGTCAATTTTCTCACTGATAGAGACTTTCCTTAGCATGTTAAGTGGTACCATTTCTTTTATCAGGGTAGGAGCTTTTGCATTGACCCACGTTGGTCTATTTCTGGCTTTTGAAACCATCGGGCATATGATGGGATCAGCCGTAGGAAATGTTATAGTTCTTATCATTGGAAATATATTTGTTCTGGGACTGGAAGGTCTTATCGTATTTATACAAGGTATGAGACTTCAGTACTATGAGTTGTTCAGCAGGTATTACAGAGGCGATGGAAGAGCGTTCGACCCTGTAAAACTTAGTAAGTAATAAAATTAAATTTAGGAGGAGATTTTATGTCATTTGTATTGATATCAACAACATTATTGGTTTTACTAACAATTGGAACAGGAGCATTTATGATGTATAGGGAAATGGAAGGTGACAAAAACAAGTTAAAGAAAATTTTAAGAACAAATCTGTTTATATTTTTACCACTTCTTATAATTGCAGTAATTGTCATGGTTCCACAAGGAATAAATGCAGCTGAGACAGAGGCAGCAGCTGGTGTGCTTTCTTCAGCAGCAGGTCTGGGATTTATTTCAGCAGCATTGGCAACTGGTCTGGCAACACTTGGAGCAGGATATGCTGTAGCAGTAGTAGGTTCAGCAGCATTGGGAGCTGTATCTGAAGACGCAACTCTACTTGGTAAAACTCTTATATTCGTTGGTCTTGCAGAAGGTATTGCTATCTACGGTCTGATTGTATCAATCATGATTCTAGGTAGGTTATAATAATGAAATCCATCCTGATCAGTGATAATAAAGATACAATAATTGGGTTAAGACTGGCCAGTATAGATGGTGTTTTGGTAAAGACCAAGGAAGAGACAATCGAAAGGCTCAATGAAGCAGTGCTTGACGATGGAGTGGGGATCATAATAATAACAGAGAAAATATTTGATGAGCATACTGAGAGAATTCTGGAGTTAAAGAGAAGTGGAAAGAAGAAACTAGTAGTAACTATTCCGGATAGGACTGGCCTAAGGGATAAAAACTTTATTATGAGGCATATTAAAGAATCCATAGGCATTAAAATTTAGGTGGTGAGCTTATGATAACGATTGAAGATAAACTTGAAATTTTCTACAAGATTGTTTACAGGGATGAAGAAGAGAAATATTTAAAAGCCCTTAAAGAACTGGAGGAACAGAATCAACAGCTTCTTGAAAACAAGAGAGAGGAAATGAAAAGACAGCGTGAGGAAATAATCAGAAGAAAAATCACTCAGGCAAAAGTGGAAAGAAATGAAGTTAAATCCGAAGGACTAGAGGAAACAAAAACTAAGCTTAGACAAAAAAGAAAAGAAATTGAGATGGATTTGGTTTCATCAATAATCGAACGAGGCAAGGAATTTGTTAAATCAAAAGAGTATGGAGAATATCTTTGCAGAAACCTGGACAAATATCTAGTAGAATTTGAAGAGGAAGAAGTAGTACTTTTATTAAGAGATGAAGACAGACTAATATCTGAAAGCTGCCTTATGAAACTTAAGGAAAAAACTGGAAAGACTTTTATAGTAGAAGAACTTCCAGAAGATAAAATTGGTGGATTTATGTTGAGTAACAAAGATAGAACATTCAATATCGACCATACAGTGAGAACTTTGATTCAAGAGAAAGAGTATATGATAGGTAAAAGCTTGAATAAAGCTCTTGGAGAGGTGGGTGAGGTCAATGAGTAGTTTGGCCGGTAAAATCGAAATGATTAATGGTCCTGTAATACGTGGAGTAGAAATGACAGGATTCAAAATGAGAGAAATGGTTACTGTAGGGCACAAAAAGCTTATCGGTGAAATTATTGCCATTGATGGTGATGAAGGAACTGTACAGGTATATGAAGAAACCGAAGGTTTACGAAAGGGAGAGGAAATTTTATCCACAGGGAAACCCCTATCTTTAAAACTTGGACCTGGTATGTTGGGTAATATGTTCGATGGTATCCAAAGACCGCTTAAAAAGATTAAAGATGTTCACGGAAGTTTTATTCCAGAAGGGATAGGTCTTATATCCATAGACGAAGAAAAACTATGGGAAGTAGCGTTTCAGGTATCAGAAGGAGATTACGTAAAACAGGGTCAAATCTTTGGGACGGTAGAGGAAACTCCTCTTATCACTCATAAACTTCTAGTGCCTATTGGTGTTGAAGGAAAGGTAACCTGGAGAATCGTGGCAGGTGAATACAATATAAACAAGGTGCTGTTGAAGGTAACAGATCTTAAGGGAAAAGAACATGAAGTAAAAATGCATCAGGAATGGCCAGTAAGGACTCAAAGACCTGTTGCAGAAAGACTCCAGATTGACAAACTGCTTATTACGGGCCAAAGGGTTCTGGATATATTCTTCCCCATAGCCAAGGGTGGAACAGCTGCTATCCCTGGTGGTTTTGGAACAGGTAAAACAATGACCCAGCATCAGCTTGCAAAATGGTCAGATGCAGATATCATAGTCTATGTAGGTTGTGGTGAAAGGGGTAATGAGATGACCGAAGTTCTTGAGGACTTCCCAAAACTTATCGACCCCAAATCAAACCGACCGATAATGGAAAGAACCGTACTTATTGCAAATACTTCAAATATGCCTGTTGCAGCGAGGGAGGCATCAATATATACAGGAATTACGATGGCTGAGTACTTTAGAGACATGGGATATCACGTAGCTGTAATGGCGGATTCAACATCAAGATGGGCGGAAGCCTTAAGAGAGATATCAGGTCGACTAGAGGAAATGCCAGCTGAGGAAGGCTATCCTGCTTATTTGCCATCAAGACTTGCACAGTTTTATGAAAGAGCTGGATATGTTCAAGCTCTATCAGGAGATCCTGGGTCAATAACGGTTATTGGTGCAGTATCACCAGCTGGAGGAGACTTCTCGGAGCCGGTTACAGAGAATACCAAGAGATTTGTTAATGTATTTTTGGGGCTTGACAAGGAGTTGGCTTACTCAAGGCATTATCCGGCAATTAACTGGCTGAACTCATACAGTGGCTATAGTGAGATGATACAAAGATATTATGAGAAAGAGCTAGGAGAGAATATTGAGGAAATTAGAAAGAAAATGCTAAGCATTCTATATGAAGAGAGTAAGCTTCTTGAAATAGTATTGCTTGTCGGCGAAGATGTATTGCCTGATGACCAAAGATTGATATTGGAAATTGCAAGGGTAATTAAAATTGGATTCCTGCAGCAGAATGCATTCCATAAGGAAGATACATATGTACCTCTTAAGAAGCAGATTGAAATGCTTAAAACAATTGAGCTTTTATACAATAGAGGATTGCAGGGAGTCAAGAGGGGAATTCCAATATCGATAATAAGAAACTCAGAATTATATGAAGAAATAATCAAGATGAAATACACCATTTCGAATGACAATATAGAAAAAATACAAGGACTGAATGCAAAGATAAACGATTTCTATAATCAGTTAGAATCTGAGTATTCAGCATAGTGGGTGATTAGATGAAAAGAGAATATTTAAAATTAGATAGAGTACAAGGAGCACTAATAGAGCTCTCTAAGGTTCATTCAGTGGGATATGGTGAAATAGTCGAGGTTGAGGATAGACTTGGCAATACAATGGTTGGCCGTGTAATAAAGATTGATGGAGACAATGTTGTTATCCAGGTATTTGGTCAAACAATGGGAATCTCTGTCGAAAACACAAAAGTAAGCTTCGAGGGAAAACCATTTGAAATACCACTTTCAAAAAAAATTCTAGGTAGAACTTTCAATGGAATAGGAAAACCCATTGATGGTGGAGGAGATATTTACTCAGAAGAATTTTTCAATGTAAATGGTAGGCCGATAAATCCGGTTTCAAGAGAGTATCCTAGAAACTTTATTCAGACAGGGATATCTTCAATAGACGGACTAACTACACTGATAAGAGGTCAAAAGTTGCCTATATTTTCAGGAGCAGGACTTCCACATAATGAACTGGCAGCACAGATTGTACGTCAGGCAAAGATACAATCAAAAGAGGGAGACAATAATTTCTCAATTGTATTTGCTGCAATAGGGGTAAAGCACGATGAAGCCTTCTATTTTGAAGATGCATTCAGAAAGGCAGGAGTCCAGGAAAAGGTAGTCATGTATGTAAACTATGCTGATGACCCAATTATGGAGAGAATCATAGCACCTAGATGTGCACTTACTGCTGCTGAATATCTAGCATATGAGCAAAAGCAACATGTATTGGTAATTATGACTGATATTACCAGTTACGGTGAAGCATTAAGAGAGGTATCCTCACTTAGGGAAGAGGTACCAAGTAGAAGGGGTTATCCAGGATATCTTTATTCAGACCTTGCAGCTCTTTATGAGAGAGCTGGAATGATTCATGGAATAGATGGTTCTGTAACACTGATACCAATATTAACCATGCCAAATGATGATATTACACACCCGATACCAGACCTTACCGGATACATTACAGAGGGTCAGATTGTATTGGAAAGAGCTTTGGACCAGAAGGCAATATATCCTCCTATTAATGTATTACCATCACTTTCACGACTTATGAAGGATGGTATTGGAGAAGGATTTACTAGAGAGGACCATCCTGATGTTTCAAACCAGTTGTTCTCATCCTATTCTAAAGTACAAGATGTAAGAGCTCTTGCACAGATAGTAGGAGAAGAGGATCTTTCTGAGAGAGACAAATATTATATGAAGTTTGGGGATGCTTTTGAGGGCAGATTTATCACTCAGAGTTTAAATGAGAATAGAGATATATCTGAGACGTTGGACTTGGCATGGGAATTATTGAAGATTTTGCCGAGAGAGGAACTGGACAGATTAAATCCAGAACTTATAGCAAAGTACATGGGATAGGGTGAGTTTATGGCTGTTTATAAAATGACTCCAACCAAAGCAAACTTGATAAAGTCAAAGAATTCCCTACGATTTGCCCTGAAGGGTTTTGAGCTTCTTGATAAGAAAAGAGTAGTACTTATAAGAGAGATGATGGCTTTAATAGATGTTGCAAGTGAGCTTCAAAAAAAAATTGATGAAAATTTCACAACAGCTTATGAAGCATTAAAGCTTGCAAATATAACAAAGGGCTCAGAATATATCGAAGAGCTTGCACAGTCCATTGAAAAGGAACCGGATTACACAGTTCTTTATAAATCAGTAATGGGAGTGGAAGTTCCGATCATTAAGGTAGAGGAAAGGGAATTTTCAACTGAATATGGATTTTTCAGAACAAATTCAGCATTTGATAGAACGGTTCTAAGCTTTATAGAAATCAGGAAGCTTATTTATCAGCTGGCTGAAGTTGAAAATTCAGTTTACAAGTTGGCCATGGAGATAAAGAAGACACAGAAAAGAGCAAATGCGCTTGACAAGATACAGATTCCCAGATATAGAACAACAATCAAGTACATTGATGAAGTGCTTCAGGAGAAGGAAAGGGAAGACTTCTTCAGGCTTAAAAGAGTTAAAGGAAAAACAAAATCAAAAAAGAGAGCATAAAAAAAGGGGCTGTCGGGAAATAGCCCCTTTTGAAAAAACAGCACACTCTGAAGAGAGGGTGCTGTTTTTTTATCAA